>CAJYBK010000031.1 GCA_913064955.1 uncultured Flavobacteriales bacterium | reverse complement strand
AATGGATGCCGAATCGGCCAAGGCTAGAATACTTTGGATTGTAGTTGGAGCATTAGCGCTTATGGCTGGGTTGATATTTATTGGATTCCTAAACAAAAGGAAGTCCAACACAGTTTTAACAGCAAAAAATGCTGAAATAATCAAACAAAAAGATGAAATTTCAGCACAATCGGGTAGTATTCAGGAAAGTATTTACTATGCTACGAGAATTCAAAAAGCATTATTACCCTCAAGAAAGAACTATATATCACTATTGCCTGGGTCTTTTGTTTTTTTAAAACCCAAAGACTCCGTAAGTGGTGATTTTTTCTGGCATCATAAATCAGGGAATGAAATTATAACGGTTGCAGCCGATTGTACAGGTCATGGTGTTCCTGGAGCGTTTATGTCAATTATATTTAGTACAATACTAGACAAGGTAGTGGTAGATGAAGGTGTTTTACGGCCAGATCAAATACTAGAGAGCGTTAGTGCTGTGCTTACTTCCAAATTGCTGGAGAGAAATGTAAAGGAAGAGGAGTTTAAAGATGGAATGGATGTGGCGGTTGTGCGTATCAACACGTTAACAAAAAAAATGGACTATGCAGGAGCAAGAAATAGTATTTATATTGTTAGAGACAAGGAATTGAAAGAAATTAAAGGAACAAGGAGGTCTGTTGGTTTGATTGCCCATACTGCTAAAATTCCATTTGCTCTTGAACAATATGACTTGCAGCCAAACGACCTTGTCTATCTTTTTACGGATGGGTTTGCAGATCAGAAAGGTGGCGAAAAAGGCAAAAAGTTTTATTACCAACCGTTCAAAGATCTTTTACTAGAATTGAGCCATTCTAGCGAAAATGTTCCACCATTGTTAGAGAAGGAATTTGAAAAATGGAAAGGCAATAACGAACAGTTTGATGACGTACTTGTAGTAGGTATTCGAATCAGTTAATCATAGATAGTTTATACACAAGTATTTAAATCAATTACATTACTTTTTCTCCGTTTATCCATAATTAACGTTTGTTATGAAAATGGAAAATTATCTTTGTCCAAAATATTTTTAATGAAAAAAATAGGAATCGGATTACTGTTTTGTTTGTCAATGTTGTCTTTATCAATATCAGCACAAGAAAATTCCGTTAAACTAAGTGGGGAAATTTACGATACGCTCAATAAAAAAGGAGTGGAACATGCTGTGATTATGGCTGTTAGAATTAAGGACTCCGTTTTAACTAGTTACACTCGGTCAAATTGGGAAGGAAAATTTGAATTGGATATTCCGAGAGATACTTTTCAAGTATTAATTACTTCTCCAAAATTTGAAGAAAGAGAATACTTTATTTTTGGAAATGAAAACACCAATGATTTAGATTTTGGGAGGATTGTTTTGCCGGAAAAAGGAGAGCAGTTAAAGGAGTATGTTGTTTTCTCAAATAATGCACCGATATACTTTAACGGGGACACCTTAGTTATGGTAGCAGATTCTTTCAAAACAGCAGCAAATGCCAATGTGGAAGATTTATTTAAAAAACTTCCTGGGTTTGATGTAGATAAGTCAGGTAAGATAGTTGTTCACGGCAAAGAGGTCAATAAGGTTTATGTAGATGGTGATGAGTTTTTCGGGTCTGACCCAACAGTAGCAACAAAAAATCTGCCGGCAGGAGCGATTGAAAATGTTCAGGTGTATGACCAAAAAGTAGAAGGAGACAATACCGATGAAACGGAAAAAGTAATTAACCTTACATTAAAGGAGGATGCAAAAAGAGGGATGTTTGGAAAGCTTAATGGAGCAACAGATTTTCAAAAGTATTATGAAGGAGAGGCATTGGTAAATAAATTCAACGGCAATCAAAAGATCTCCATTTTTGGACTTTTCACCAATACACCTAGAAGTGATTTTAACTGGAGAGACAGTCAAAAATTTGGTTTATCCGAGGAAATAGGAAAGCGTAATGAACATTGGGGTTACGACTTTGAACCGCAGATTGGAAATTTAGGAACCGGAGTTCCTCAAAAAGCGAAAACCGGGTTTTATTTTACAGACAAAATTGGCAAAAACGTTGAAATAGGAACTAATTTCACTTATGATAACCAGCAAGTTCTGGCTGAATCTGAGACAAATAGTATTTTCACTTTAACCGACACATCCTACTCAAGTTTCAGTAAGGATAGTACTTTCTCTACTCAAGAGGCTTTTGCTTTAAACTTCAATGTGGAATGGAAAATAGACTCCGCATCAACCTTAACTGTTCAGCCGAGAGTGAAACAAATTGGAGGAACAACTAGTGAAAGTTCTAGCACTAATTTTTACACGGAGGAGAACACCAATAGTAGGCTTACAGAAAACTCATATGATGAGGAAACAGTTTTTGTAGAAGCATCTGTAGCAGCCAAATGGAAAACAGAGTTTAAAAAACCTAAAAGAGTACTTGAAGTCAATTATCAAGTTAAGCAACAACAAAATAGCACAAAAGACTTTTTAATAAATAATGATGAAGACATTTTAAATAGTGTTTCACTGCTTTCTACAGATCAATCGAAGAATGGTAAAGCAAAAAACTTAAATCACTTTGGTGAGGTGTCATTTGTAGAGCCGTTGGGTAAAAAACTAAAAATAGAAGGTAAATACGCCCTGCAATACGCAACAGGATCTAGTAAGAAATTTGCTTTTGATAAAGGCACAGAGAATTATAGTGTTTTCAACCAACAATACTCTGCAGACTTTGAAAACTTAACTGTAAACCAGAGAGTAGGAGCAAGATTGATGTATGCTTCCAAAATGCAGGAAATAATTGTTGGTGCAGACCTAAACATTGTAGATATAGAAAGTAACGACTTATTGAATGATACGCTTTTGTCACAGAGTCAATTGAACGTTCTTCCTTACGTGAAATACAAGTATAAATTTTCGAGATCCAAAAACCTTTCTTTTAGTTATAGAACTACAGTAGACAATCCATCTGTCTCTCAACTACAACCGCTGCCTAATAATAGAAACTTAAATAACATCAAAGTAGGGAATATTGATCTAGTTAGTCAGGTGAATCAAACTTTCGACCTTAACTTTTTTACTTACAAAGCAACTACAGGCTCACACACTTATGCAGGCGCATCTTTATCTCTTCTGGACAATGCATTCTCAGAAGAAATTTTTTATGATAATCAAGGTCGTTCGTTAAGTAGAACGATTAATGTAGATGGAAACACCACCTTTAATGCTTATGCGGGAGGTTCTATATCTCTTTTCAAACAAAAAATTAAAATTGATCCATTTGGTAATGTATACCTAAATAACAACAACTCATTAATTAATGGATTGGAAAATGAAACAAGAAATCAAGGACTGTTAGGACGTGTTAAGGTGAGGTATATATTGGACTCTTTAGAACTTTATGCAGGAGGTAGTTATAGTTATGGAACAGGAACATCTTCGTTGTACAAGACACCACAATTGAATGTATATACTTCAATTAGCGCAGGATTAGAAATGAAGTTAAAGCATAAAATATCAATCAGAACAGATGCAAAGCAAATCATCAGTTCACAACGTGCAGACGGATTCGACATAACTTACACGATCTGGGATGCTTCTATTAGTAAAATGTTTTTGGATAAAGAGAATTTGATTTTATCATTTGAGGCCAAAGACATCCTCAACCAGAACATTAGTAATTCAAGAAATATATTTAACAATGTAGTGGTTGACAACAGAACCAACATTATTGGAAGGTATTTACTATTACGAGTTGTCTATAAATTTAACGTACTTAAAAAACAAAAAGATGAGAATGATTTACTGGAAGATTAACACTATTCTTATTCTAGTTGTACTTTCACTAAGTGCATTAGGTCAATATAAGGAAGGAAAAATTATTTACGAACGTAGGACCAATTTATATAAAACTTTAGGACCTCGTGCAAAAGATTGGGTTGAAGAAAAAAACAAGATTAAAAAAGAAGTTTTTGAGTTAACCTTTACAGATACAGCATCGTTCTATCAATTGCAACCAACAGACATTGCAGATCCAATGCCCTGGGGAACTAATAAAAATACTGTTTATAGAAACTTAGCAACTACTCGTTTTTATTCTATTCGGGATATGTGGGGTCAAGGAGTTCACATCGAAGATGAAATGCCTAAACGAGATTGGAAAATTACAGAAAGCAAACGTGTTATTGCTGGGTTTGAATGCAGAAAAGCTTTTTGGCAGGTGGATGACTCCACTCGAATCTATGCGTGGTATTGTGATGAAATAATTCCAGAAATAGGTCCGGAGAGGTTTAATGGATTACCAGGAGCAATTTTGGGAATAGCAAGTGAAGACGGAGGAACGGTTTATTTTGCTACTAAAATTGATTTTTACCAGCCTAAACCAGAGCAGTTAGAAATAAAAAGATCGAAGAAAGTTCAAGATTTGAAGGAAACAAGAGAGCAAATTGAAACAACCATGAGTAAAAGCCCTTGGATGAAAATGAATATAGAACACTACTTTATTTGGTAGTAATTAAAAAGCACTGATCAATAGATCCAAATCTTTATAAGGTAACTGATAAGTCTCGCCTAAATAACTTGAAGTCAAGGTTCCGTTATAAATATATACTCCATGACGGAAACCTTTTCTTGTTCTTATAAGTTTTTCACATCCTCCGCCATCGGCAATATCAAGTACCATAGGTGCAAAAATATTACTCAACGCATAAGAAGATGTTCTAGAAAAACGGGAAGCCACATTCGGGACACAATAATGAATTACATCATGCTTTTCAAAAGTTGGTCTTTCATGAGTTGTCACTTTTGAGGTTTCAAAACAACCTCCTTGGTCAATACTCACATCTACAATGACAGAACCTGCCTTCATATTTTCCACCATCTCTTCTGAAACGACACAAGGAGTTCTTCCATGAGGAGCGCGTAATGCCCCAATAGCAACATCGGCTCTACGCAAGTTTTTCATTAAAACTTTTGGCTGAATAACAGATGTGAAAACTCTATTACCCAACTCATTTTGAAGTCTTCTCAATTTGGCAACAGAATTATCAAACACTTTAACAGATGCTCCTAATGCTAAGGCATTTCTAGCAGCGTATGCACCCACAGTTCCAGCTCCTATAATCACGACTTCGGTGGGAGAGATACCTGCTATTCCGCCCATGATCATCCCTTTTCCTTTGTTGACATTGCTCAACAACTCCGCTGCAACTAATACACTAGCGTTTCCAGCGATTTCTCCCATAGAACGAATGATAGGATAAACACCATATTCATCTTGAATGTAATCCCATGCAATAGCAGTAACTTTTTTAGACATCAACTCTCTTAGGGTATCCTCCGGTTGAACTGTTAATTGTAGTGCAGAAAATAAGGTTTGTTTGTGTTTCATCAAACCTATCTCTTTTTTAGATGGAGGAGTGACTTTAAGAATGATGTCGGCTTCATAAACTTTCTCATGAGAGTAAGCAATTTCTGCTCCTGCCTCACTATAATCTCTATCTGAAAAGAAAGCTTGCTTACCTGCGTTAGTCTCCACGATAACACGATGACCGTTTGATACAATTAAACTAACTGCTTCTGGGACAAGCGCAACCCTATGCTCTTGAAATTCTGTTTCGCGCGGAATTCCAATGTATAAACTTTGCTTTTTTCTGCCAATTTCTAGCATTTCTTCTTGAGGAAGTAAAGCAGCTTCTCGCGCTAATGATTTTAACGCATCACCAGATGATGTCATAGGAAGGATTTATGGTGTAAAATAAAGGTTTCAACAAACTAAACTTTAGTAATCTCAATTTTCCTGGAATTTTCTCCTGTGATTGAGATGTTTACCCTTACGTAGTTCATAGGTAAAAGTTTCAGAATTCTTTCTGCCCATTCTATCAAACAAATGTTTCCAGAATCTAACATTTCGTCTAGACCGCTTTGTACGGCTTCCATTTCATCTGCTAATCGATAAAAATCAAAATGAAAAACATCATCTCCAGATTCCCTCTCATAGGTATTGACAATACCATAAGTAGGACTTGAGATAGGACTTATTACTTTAAGTAATTTGCAAACCTGATTAATTAAGGTCGTTTTTCCTGCACCCATTTCCCCATTAAAGACAATCACTGAATTATCTTCAGAAAGAGTTGCAATTTGGTTGGCAACTTCACCCAATTGGTCTACATGTTCAATGTCAAATGTCTTGTTCATTGAAAACAGAAAAGATTTATTTTTTACTTACTACAAAGATTAACTCGTCCGGATGCAAACGCATTCTTTCGTATTGTTCTTTCGGGTATTTATCATGGTAGTCAAAGGGATTTACCTCAAAACCTGCAGCACGCAGTTTGTCAGGATAATCTAATCCATATAACCTTACATGGTCATATTGCCAAAAGTGCTTTTCTCTCTCGTCTGGATCTGTGATGGTTGGATCTTCGTATGTTTCTGCCCTTGTAGAATCAATAGGCACTTGAAAAATTCCCCATCCACCTGGCTTCATGATTCTGAATAATTCAGTCATACATTGGTGATCATCATCTACGTGCTCCAATACGTGATTACAGAAAATCACATCATAAGTGTTGTCTTCCAATGGAATCTTGTGCAGGTCAAAATGTATATCTGCAATTGGCGAAACCAAATCACCTGTAGTGTAATCTAAGTTTTTTTGCTTTTTGAACAAGTCTAAGAAACATTGCTCTGGTGCTACGTGCATCACTTTTTTAGGTACAGTAAAGAAATCAGAATGGTCTTTTAGGTAAAGCCACATTAGTCTGTGTCTTTCCAAAGTTAAATCATAAGGACATAAAACACCTTCTCTGTGAGCCACTTTACTTCCGTATGAAAGGAATTTTCTGAACTTCTTTTCACAAACTGGACATTCTACTTTGTCTCCTTTGTAAACCAAAGGTGCAAATATTCTAAACACATAACTCAGTCTTATCAACCAAGGTCTAGGAATGACTCTTAATAAGTATTTATATAACTTTTTCAATCTTTTTTCAGTAACGAGTTAATTTCCTCAGCATAATCCAATGAATCATCTAAGAAGAAAGTTAAGTTGGGCGTTTTACGCAATTGCATTTTCACAATTTGGCTCAAAGCATGCTTGATTTGCTTTGCGTGCAATCGAATGTTTTCCAACACAGCATCTTTATCATCTGCAGCGAAAATACTTAAGTAGACTTTAGCAACGGAAAGGTCAGAGGATATTTTTACCGTAGTCACAGAAACCATTGAACCCAAGCAAACTGTACGCGTTTCTTTTTGAAAAATCATACTTAATTCTTGTTGCAATACACTTGCTATTTTTTCTTGTCTAATTGATGCCATAAGGCTGCAAATGTACTAAAGATTTGACTACTTTCTATTTGTCAGAAACGATTTTCGATTTTGATAAGAAAATTGTCTAGCTAATAAGTGAAATTTTACTCTGTCAATGCTTCTATTGAAATTTCTTCAACTGGTGTGATTCCGTCCCATTTTATAACAGCAAGTCTATATTCAACTGTTGTTGAAGTTGTCCATTGAAATGGCTGATTGGTGTCAGAGTCTCTACAGTAAACACTGATGCTTGGATAACTCGTTACATACACAAAATTCATTGTTAAATTATCAAAGGAATATGGTAAAGAAATCCAATAATCATCTGTAGGGCTAAGGATAATTCTTCTTTCTAGAATCATCAAATCTCCATTTTCAAATGGTATGGTAGGAATATAATCAACTAGATAATCCCCTGGATTAAACGTTAAACTAAAATATTCAATTTGAACATTTTCAGGCTCTGGCACAGGATAAGTACAACTTCCATCATCTATGGTGGCTAAGTCAGATTTATTTGTAGCTGCGTCATCCATGCAACCATAAATTTTCTTTTTACATGATGTAAATGTTAATGCGGATAGTATGCATAAGACTGTTGTAATAGTTATTGCTTTCATAATGTTCAGTTTTTATGTAAGTTAAGACAATGTTTTTAGAATATTCTTTGGTAATTATTTAAAGGCAGGTTTTAATAATGCTGTAACACTATTTTTTTTCTTTTTATGCCTTGTGCAGTTTCTACTTCAATAAAATAGATACCACTTTCTTCTTTTGAAAGATTTATAATATTTCCTTCATTTTGACTTTGTATTAGCCTCCCTGCTTCGTCATAAATGGTTATCTCATTGATTGGTTCACTAGATTTTATTTCAAAGATACCGTTACTTGGATTTGGGTAAACTATGAAATAATCCAAAGAATCTACAGCAGCAGTATCCACAGGAGGATCAGTAACCACAGTAGTATCTTCTGGCTCCACAGGAACTTGACTTTTCAAACTAAGGTAGACGCTGTCTATGATAAAGTAAACACCATCAAACCCGTCATTGGGGTTGTTGTGAGGATATAACCTATACCAATCTACCAAACTGTCATGGTCAAAATTACCTAACGAAATATACTCTTCCCCTCCGTTTGCTACAAATTCTCCTTCCACTTTATACCATCTTGCAGTATCATCTATAAAAACAGTATTTTTTATTTGTGCTATGGTATCAATCAATTGCCCATTGGTAGTATCGGGTATTGAATGACTAATAAATGCACCAAAATTTTTAATGGCATACATGGCTTCATCATGCATTCCTAACCAAAATGAAACATAATAGGTGCTGTCTGCTTGCAGCGTTTCTGTTAGTTGACTATAAGCATATTCTCTTCTGTTATAATAACCACCAAATGGATTATAAGAATAACCCATTAGACCGATGTAGTTATAGCCGTCTTTTGCTTCTTGATAGCCTACAAAATTATTGGGAACGCCAATAGAAATATGAGTATTACAGTGGTTAAATAAATCAGGAGTAGAATAACCTACAGAATCCCAATTTGCACATGCAAAAAACTGTAACTCATTGGAATTAAAACATCTTTCATATTCCTCAAAACTTGGGTTTATAACCAAGTTTTGAGAATATGAAAAATTCATTAAAAAAATAGATATGCCCAAAATTAAAATGCGCATACTAACGTATGATTACCAGTTTTTCTGTGAAAAGACTTTTAATGTTTATGGTGAAATTGTGCATAGGGAAGAATTTAAGGGATGTTTAAATGTACTAAATTTTTTAATAGTGTTCTGATTTACCTTTCTCCAATCAATGATTATTTTGGTGAACCGACTAATAACTATCCGCTAAAAACTAACCACTCTCCTCTAATAACCATACTTCCCTTTCCACACTTGCGCCAAATATTTACGCAAATCATCTTCTCTTTTAGTATGAGATGGTCTAAAAAAAGCAGAATTGGCAATTTCTGGTGGTAGAAATTCTTGTTCATGTAGCCTGTCTTGGGCCTCATGAGAATATTTATAATCTGCACCATATCCTAACTCTTTCATGAGTTTAGTGGGAGCGTTTCGCAAGTGAATAGGCACACTTAAATCTCCGGTTTGTCTTATTATTTGTTGCGCCTCATTGATGGCCACATAACTGGCATTACTTTTAGGCGAAGTGGCTAAATATATAGCACATTGCGAAAGCACAATTCTACTTTCTGGCCAACCTATTTTACTTACAGCATCAAAACAAGTGTTGGCCATCACCAAAGCAGTTGGGTTAGCATTGCCAATATCTTCTGCAGCAGCAATCAATAACCTTCTGGCAATAAATTTTGGATCTTCTCCACCTTCTATCATTCTTGCCATCCAATAAACGGTAGCGTTAGGATCACTACCCCTGATAGATTTAATGAATGCACTTACAATGTCATAATGTTGTTCTCCACTCTTATCATATCTCGCTGGGTTTTGAGCAATATTGGTAAAGACAAATTCATCTGTAATCTCATTTGTACCAAGCGGTAATGCTTGGATAGCAATTTCCAGAATATTCAATAATTTTCGTGCATCTCCACCTGATAGTTTAATGAGCGCATCGGTTTCTTTGAGTTTAATTTTCTTTGAGGAGAGTACTTTATCTTCTTTAACGGCTCTTTTTAATAGGTTGACCAAATCATCCTTGGTGTGGTGTTCCAAAACGTAGACTTGACTCCTAGAAAGCAATGCAGAAATTACTTCAAAAGATGGGTTTTCTGTGGTGGCGCCAATTAAAGTGATCAAACCTTTTTCTACCGCACCTAATAATGAGTCTTGTTGCGATTTGCTAAACCTGTGAATCTCGTCAATGAACAACACAGCACTCCCACTGCCAAACATGCCTTCACCTTTACTTTTTCAATAACTTCTCTAATGTCTTTTACACCAGAATTAATGGCAGACAAAGTATAAAAAGAACGTTTAAGTTTTTGAGAAATAATTTGGGCCAAAGTAGTTTTTCCTACACCTGGAGGTCCCCACAAAATCATAGATGGAATGGCGCCAGATTCAATAGCGTTTCGTAGCGGTTTCCCTTCTCCTATCAAGTGCTGCTGACCTATATAGTCGTCCAAGTTTAATGGACGCATACGTTCTGCTAATGGTATGTGATTGATTGCTTCGATAATTATTTGTTGTAATCTTCTCCTTCTGTTATTTGTTTTATTTCTCCTTTTTCGTAAAAAATTTCTTTATTCAATTCTCCGTCTGGTTTGTAATATACCCACTGACCATCATATTTTCCATCATAATAATAGCCAATATACATGATTTGTCCATTTGGATAGGTTGTATAAGTTTTGCCATGAAGTACACCTTTAACATATTCGTTCTCACTTTGCTTATTTCCGTTGGGGTGATAAGATGTCCAAACACCTTCACGTTTTCCGTTAGAGACAACACCCTCTGCCTTGATTGTTTTATCTGGATAGAAAGACTCGAACTTTCCATCTTTCATAGTTTCACTGTCATATGTATTCGTAGCCACAAAGTCAGCATTTTGATTGACTGTGTCAGTAATCTTTTGTTCCTGTGTTACATCTTCGTCAGCAACAACTGGAGTAGTGACCTTTTCTTCAGAACAAGCACCAATTATTAAAGCAATGGCTAGGTATGGTAAAAATTTCATTTTCATTCAATGTAGATTGAAGTTCAATACAAAGGTACTATGATTCTTAAAATAATTCATTACCTAATCTATGCTAATCACCACCTATTAATAACCAGTGCTAGACATCTATTGTCATTTCGGAGAATTTTGGGAATAATTTTTGCCAAAGAGGTACAAATGCTTAATTTTGACATAGTTTGAACCCTTACAAATGAATTTACTCAACGCTTTCTTTTTCTTTATACTAACCTCTGTAATGGTGATTGGTCAGTCGCCAAATTATCAATTTACCAAATTGATGAACAAGGAACAGAATCAGGTTGTAAAAACGGCCTTTGAGATAAAGCAAAATATTTTAGTGGTTAAAAGAATAGAAGACAATAAAACAGATTTTGTTTTAGATGTTTTAGATTCAAATTATATGTATGTTTCTTCTCAGTCTTTTAAACTACCTGTTACTAAGATTAGAAAAATGGGTGTAATTCAAAATCAATTGGTTGTTTTTGGAGAATTTGAAAATGGAAGTTTAGATATATTAAAAATGTTTGTTTTTGATAATACCTACAGTTCGTTTGTAGAGAAGGAGCTAATGTCTTTGGATGCTAGAGGAGGTTACAGGACAAATTATGATGTGTCTATCTCTCCCAGTGGTAAGTATTTTTCAATGATTGGCTCTCATGCCTATAAGGAGAAGCATAAAGAAATTATGAGTATAGCCATGTATGATAGTCTTCAGAACAAGGTTTTCTCAGATGATATTTTAACAACAATTGAATCTTCAAAGCGAAGACACAATGTGCTAGTTTGTAATGACAATGGATATAATTACATCATTAAAAAAGAGCGGTCGAAAAACAAAAATAATTATTACTTGTATACAGTAAATAGCACAGGCACAAAGCAACATGAAACGGTTAGACTTAAATCAAGACAGATCGTTGACGCTGAGTATTCTTTGGATGCAGCAGGAAATTTATTTTTAGCGGGCTTTTTCTCATCACCAATATCATTTAATTTTGAAGGGCTGTTTGTAGCAAAATATGAAGAAAAAGCGTCAGCAACATTTACCAGAGAATATTTTTTCAATGCAAATGTAGTTGAGGCATTTAGATCTAAAAAAGAAATTAAGGAATATGGCTTTGGATTGGATTACTTCTCTGCCAAAGGGTTGTTGTTTACATCAGAAAAAGACATGATATTAATGGCAGAGCATCATAGTGTGCTAAAAGACGCAAAGAATGGCCCTGAGGATTACCGTAGAGGGTTTGTGATGTTTAATTTAGATGTAAATGGTGGGTTTAAATATGGAACACCTGTGGTCACAGAACAAACTGATGGGAAAACTATGGGATACTGGAGCTCCAATTATATGATCAGCTTTGAGGGTAAGCCTGTAGTTTACATCAATAGAATTGGAGATGGTGCCAAAAGCACCAAATCATCAGCACAAAAAAACAGTGGGCTTCCAGTGGAGTCAATGGTGTTTGCAAACTCGGGAAATTTCGAGTCTTCCTATCCTGATTTTGAAATGGAAATGCTGCAATTTTGTTTGAATACCAATTTTAAAAACAAAACGAGTAAAACTATTATATGTTTTGAGAGATTGGACAGAAAAGCATATACCTTTGGCATTCTAAAATCAATTGATGGGTAATTACGTAAAGCCAAAAAAACACCTCGGCCAACACTTTCTTGAAGATATGAGCATTGCTCAAAGAATTGCGGACTCCTTAACTATACACGGTGGATATAAAAGAGTGCTAGAAATAGGACCTGGTACAGGAGCATTAACACAGTTTTTGTTGAAAAAAGATTACTTGACTGAAGTAGTAGAAGTAGATAGAGAATCAGTTCAGTTCTTGGGAATGAAGTATCCTGATCTAAAAGTTTATGAGGAGAATTTTCTGAAAATGGATTTTTCTAAATTCAATGGGGAGCAAATTGCAGTAGTCGGAAATTTTCCATACAATATTTCATCACAGATTTTATTTAAAGTATTAGACGAAAGAGACACTGTACCAGAAGTAGTTGGGATGTTTCAAAAAGAAGTCGCAGAAAGAATTGCGGAGGGGCCGGGTTCAAAAGTCTATGGCATTTTATCTGTTTTATTGCAGGCATACTACGACATTGAGTATTTATTTACTGTAGATGAAGATGTTTTTGATCCTCCTCCAAAAGTAAAAAGTGGAGTAATAAGGCTAATTCGTAATAATGTTCAGCAATTAGATTGTGATGAAAAATTATTCAAAACAATCATCAAAGCAACCTTTAATCAAAGAAGAAAAATGGTTAGAAGTTCAATCAAAGGACTATTGCAAGGAAAAGTCATAGAAAGCGAGTTCTTGACAGAAAGGCCAGAGCAAATGAGTGTGGCAGATTTTGTAAAATTGACCAATACCGTAGAAAGCGCATTAAAAGAATTGTAAAACTCTATTTATTTCTTTTACTTTTGCAACCGAAGAAAAATCTTCATCAATCAGATTAAAAGAAGGTCGGAATGAAATTTGAATTAACCAAAACATTCTTAGAGCAAATTGAAAATGCGGTGGAAGCACAAAATGTGCAATTCATCCAGGATGAGATATGCCCACTTCACTACGCAGATATTGCAGAAATTCTGGATGAAGTATCGCTAGAAGAGGCTCAATTCATATACAACAACTTGGATTCCGAACTAGCATCTGAAGTGCTAGTAGAAATTGATGAAGATGTCAGAGATAGATTCCTAGAATCTTTGACGAATCTCGAAATTGCCTCTCAAGTAGAGATGATGGACTCTGATGATGCAGCAGATCTAATTCAAGACTTATCCGAAGAGCGAAAAGAAGAAATTCTTAGCAATGTAGAGGACGTAGAGCACTCTTCTGATATTGCAGCCCTTCTTACCTATGATGAGGATTCTGCGGGTGGATTAATGACCACAGAGTATATCTGTGCGAATATCAACTGGACAGTAGCTCAAACTTTGGAAAACCTGCGTGAGCAGGCTAGGGAAATAGATCATGTTTTTACAATTTATGCCATAGACGATAGAGAAAGGTTGTTAGGAACGCTTTCGCTAAAAACGTTTTTGTACGCTGACAATCAAACATTGATTAAAGACTTGTTTGCTCCCGACCCGATTGCTGTAAGCACATCAGACAGCGATAAAGAAGTGGCTAAGCTGATGGAAAAGTACGATTTGGTCGTTATCCCGGTAATTAATCAAGCAGGTGTGTTGATGGGTAGAATTACCATCGATGATGTGGTTGATGTAATGAGGGAGGATGCCGAGAGAGAAATGCAATTAGCAACGGGTGTATCCGAAAAAATTGAATCAAGAGATAGTGTGTGGGTTATTACACGTGCGCGACTACCTTGGCTTTTGATAGGCTTGTTTGGTGGAATATGTGGCGCAATGGTAATAGGAGGTTTTGAAGGCCAATTGTCTAAGTTTCCTCAATTGGCATTTTTTATTCCCTTGATCGCAGCAATGGGAGGTAATGTGGGGGTTCAATCATCAGCTTTGATAGTCCAAGGATTAGCAAACAACTCCATCAAACTGGAATCTACTTGGAATAAAATTTTAAAAGAAGTATCGGTAGCTTTGGTAAATGCTGTGGTACTGTCATCTTTAATTTTTTTATATAATTTTCTCACATCGGAAGATTATGCATTGTGTTTTACTGTAAGTATTGCACTATTTGCTGTAATTATTTTAGCGGGAATATTAGGGTCTTTAGTGCCGATGACCCTTCATAAATACAAAATAGACCCAGCACTTGCTACTGGTCCGTTTATCACAACCTTGAATGATATACTGGGTTTATTGCTGTATTTCTCAATAGGATATGCTTTTTACTCATAAGGCTTTGCCGGTCTAGTATCAACATCCTGTTTACTGACCGACATTTTTATTCCACTCATCGACATTGTATTAAAGCGCTTCATTTTCAACGTACTTTTGGAGTGTTGCATAGCAACTTAATAATAAGGTGGTGCTGAGAGGTCATTTCCCATGTGGAAATGGCCTTTCAGTTTTTTATGACAGTTTTATCAGGAATAGCAGCCCTAAAACTTACTCTATTTTGTATAATTGGAGTCTATTATTATTTATAACTGATATGATTCCTTTGGCGGAATTACTTACTTCAAGTTTATCATTTGCAGGTTTTTGGTCAATAAGTCTAGTAACCTTATTCCCGTCTATATCAACTGTTACACAAAATATAATGTTCTTTGTTTTTTCAACAAAATATAAT
This sequence comes from uncultured Flavobacteriales bacterium, assembly GCA_913064955.1. Classification (GTDB taxonomy): domain Bacteria; phylum Bacteroidota; class Bacteroidia; order Flavobacteriales_D; family Parvicellaceae; genus Parvicella. The sequence continues at coordinate 5,360 of CAJYBK010000031.1, read as the reverse complement.
TCTAAACTATCATTTAATTTTACAGTATGAAAATGTACTAAATTTGAATATTTTCCAAATTCGTTAAAATCAGATGAAAGTATTGAGGTTGAATAAACCAAATCGGTTCCTATTGTTTTTAGGATTATATAATTTGAAAAAAAACTAGATCCTGTTGTTGTAACTGTTGGCTGTACATTGTTGGCAGTGCTCGTATGTGTGTATGTTTTATAAGCCTTGTTTTGGTTTAAAACTAATACACGCCCTGAATTTTCTTCATATTCTGCCACTCGAGTGTAGCTTAAAAAGCGATTAGAGTTTTTTGTAAATTTCTTACTACTTATTGTTTCATTTAACTCGGTAGGGAATTTAAAAATATTCGAACTTATTAAATGGTAATCAGATTTTGAAAATGATAAATCTATCAACCCAGAAGACATACCGTTTGATTCTTTTGTATAGACTAAACTCATATTAATTGTATTGTCGTTATCTATTGACTTTGCAGAAGTGATTCTTATAGAACTTGGAGTAGGAATGGCTAATTCTATAAAATCTTGAGTTACTAAGTCAACCATATAGAAACCAAATTCTTCTTCACTATAGACGGTTTTCGAATGAGCCACAGAAACCAAAACCTTTTTGTTGTCCAACACAAGAAAATCATCAATTCGAAATTTACCTTTGTTTGAGCTTAAGTCTACACTAAAACTGGTGATTTTATTAATGTTTTTATCAAACATTTCAATAAATATTTCCTTGAAATTGCCTGATAAAACTGATAGTAAAAAATATTCTTCGTTTTTTGGTTTTGAGAATTTATATCCCCAACTATTTTCTAGAATTAATTTTGGCTCATTTCCGAAATTTGGCTCACTTATGGCATATAAGTTCTGTTTCAATTGCTTATAACTAGTTAGCAGTATTAAAGGTTCTCCTCTATAGTTCACAACAGTATCAAGTCTTGTTGTTCCATCCGGCTGTTTCCAATCTGCGGAATGCTCAGTTTTCGAGATGAACCGTAAGTCAGTATTAAAATTAAAAGCAACGACTCCCTTGTCCTTATCTACTAAAGGTTTGGGTTCGTCTGTAAGGAGGCTGTGCTTATATACTAAAGTCAAATAACCTTTATTTGTTTCTATTGTCTGGAAAGTTTTATATTTTCTCGGAATTTCGTAATATTGCGTCTCTATCTGAGCAATATAACAATTACACACAAGTAGGGTAAAAATCAGGTTTAAAAAGGGTTTCATATGATCAAATATAATAAAATTTTCACACTGGTTTTTTTGCAATTGATATTATTGCAATCTTGGGCTCAAAAAGACAGCTCTATTGTTATTAAACTAGAGTTTGACGAGGAAGAATCAGACAATTCTGGTTTGGAGAACTCTTATAACAACTCCCTTTCAGTAAATGGATTTGGACCTTTTTTAGGAGAGTTTGTTGTCTATTATGAAAGATTGATTTCCAAAAAAATTGGATTAGAAATTGGGGTTGGAGCAACCTTTGGTTTTGTAAAAGCTAGTAACCCGTTACTTATGATGGAATCAGATAAATTCGACTATAATTATGACGAATCTATTTTCGATACCAAGTTGAAAACTAACATTAAACCATCTTTTTCATTAGCAGGAAAGTACTTTATTAATAAGGCATTTGGCCATGGATTTTATGTAGGTTCTATTATAGGAATGAGAAAAAATGAAATTGTTAAACACGAAAAGAACAGAAGTTTAGCTGAGCGAATTGAATCCAATTCACTTATTTTTGCAAGGATTGATTTTGGTTATTCCGTAAATTTTGGGAATAAGTTGGCTCTAAGTCTTGGAGATAGTAAGTTTGACTTTTACATAGGAATGGGAGCGGCAAATGTTAAGCTAAATCGAAGCATCGAGTCTTATGATCCAATTTCACAAAATTATAATTACACAATTGAAAACACAATTGTAAATCGTATCGCTCCATTTTTTGGTGCTAAGTATGGTTTTTACTTTTAACATTCAGCTTTAATTATATGCTTATAATAGATAACAATATATGATTCCAAAGGATACCATTGACCAAATTTTTGAAGCTGCAGACATAATTGATGTAGTAGGTCAGTTTGTATCGTTAAAAAAATCCGGTTCTAGTTACAAAGGGTTAAGTCCTTTTGTGAATGAGAAGTCTCCTTCCTTTATGGTAAGCCCAGCAAAAGGGATATTCAAGGATTTCTCAAGTGGTAAAGGAGGGAATGTGGTTTCATTCCTTATGGAACATGAGCATTTCTCTTATGTGGAAGCATTGAAATGGTTGGCTGCAAAGTACAACATTGAAATAGAAGAAAAAGAACGTACCCCTGAGGAAATTGCTGCGCAAGGGGAGAAGGAGAGTTTGTTCTTAGTGAATGAATTTGCCAAGGAATTTTTTCACGATCAGTTACTAAAAACACAAGAAGGGAAAGCAGTAGGGCTGAGTTATTTCAAAGAAAGAGGATTTAGTGAAGAAACGATAAAGAAATTTAGTTTAGGTTATTCTCCTAATATTAGTTCTGCTTTGACTAAAAGCGCTCAAGAAAAAGGGTATAAATTAGCTTTTCTTGAAAAAACAGGTCTTTCAAAAACTAATGAGAAAGGAAGTTTTGATTTTTTCAGAGGAAGAGTAATATTCCCTATTCAGAATATCACAGGAAGAGTTTTAGGCTTTGGAGGAAGAACACTAATTACGGATAAAAAAGTAGCCAAATACTTCAATTCACCGGAAAGTGAAATCTATAATAAGAGTAAAATCTTATATGGGTTATACCAATCCAAGAATGAGATAATTAAACAAGACGAATGCTATCTTGTTGAAGGATATACGGATGTAATAAGCATGCATCAGGCGGGAATTTACAATGTGGTAAGTTCTTCTGGTACGGCACTTACTGAGGGGCAAATTAGATTAATACGTAGGTATACCAACAATATTACAATACTTTATGATGGTGATGCTGCGGGAATTAAAGCTTCTTTTAGAGGGATAGACCTTATTTTGGAGCAAGGAATGAACGTAAAAGTGATCTTGTTTCCTGATGGTGAAGATCCAGATAGTTATTCTAGGAAAGTAAGTATCACTGAGTTAGATGACTACCTAAAGAACAAGCGCCAGGATTTCCTCAACTTCAAAGCTTCTATTTTACTAAAGGATTCGGAAAATGACCCAATCCAAAGAGCCCAAACGATTAAAGACATTGTTAAGTCGATTTCTATCATTCCAGATCAAATTATTCGGTCGGTATACATTCGTGAGACAAGTCATCTTTTCGAAATTGGAGAACAGGCGCTTCACAATGAAGTCAATAAATTATTAAAAAACCAACACGCCAAAACCGTTGCAGCGGAGAAAGGAAAAGGGCCTGACCCAGGACTTGAGGAGCAAGGCTTGGCCATTCAAAGAAAGCAAGATGACAAAGGCAAGCATCTATTAGATCTTCAGGAAAAAGACTTGATTAGGTTGATGGTGCAGTATGGCTCTCAGGAGATTCCTGTGATGGTGGCCAATGAGAAAAATGAGGAAGAAGAGGCTGGATATTTCTTAAGTCAGTACATTATTGAGGAGTTGTTGTCAGATGAATTACAAGTTCAAAACCCTGCTTATCAAAGAATTTTTGAAGAATTTTTAGACGGCCTAAAGCAAGGGTTAGTTGTTAGTGATAAGCACTTTATCCAGCATCAAGACAGTGACTTGAGTAGAATTGTTATTGATATTAGCACACCGAAAGATATGGTGAGTGAGAATTGGGAAAAGAAGCACCATATCTTACCAGCTGTGGAATCATTACGTGTAAAAGAAGCGGCAGTACAGTCAGTAGCAATCTATAAATTGAGAGTGCTAGAGAATATGATTATTGACAAGCAAGAGGCGTTGAAACAGTCTTTGACAGAAACTAAACTGGATGAAATGTTGTTAAAAATCAAAGACTTAACAGAGACTAGAAATGTCTTTGCAGATAAATTGGGTATTGTAATTACAAGATAAAATGATTGATTTATTTGAAATATCGAACAGTTATACTTTTAGGCTGATCAACCTTTTGTTTTTATTGGCTATTGGTCTGGCTTATTATTACGGTAAAAAGATAATCACCAAAAGCCTAGGCGAAAGGGTTTCTGATAAAGGAATAGTGATAAAAGGGAAGGAGTATTCCTACCACAAACTGATTAATCAAATTATGATAATCATAAGTTTGTTTCTTGTTTATTCTGCTTTAGGATACGGTAATGACAAATTCTCATTGTCCACATTATTGAGTTTTGAGTTGATTTCTAGCAACAAAAGTGACGGCACTGGCTATCACCTTTCATTAGGTCAAATAATGGGGGTTGTGGTTTTGATTTTCATCACTAAAATGTGTATCAACCTTATAAGACTAGTACTTTTTAAAGCATTCAAAGATAAAGACTGGATTGATGACACGAGGAGATATACAATTGTGCAATTGTCACGATATGTGGTTTACACCATTTGTATCATAATAATCTTGAAGATACTTTTTGGTGATATTTCTAATATTTTATTTGGAGCCTCTGCACTCTTTGTTGGTCTTGGTTTAGGTCTTCAAGAGTTTTTCACAGATTTAGTTTCTGGTTTTATTTTGTTGAATGACGGCAGTATTAAAGTTGGAGATATTGTGGAGTTGCAAGGGACAATTGCTAGGGTAGAAAAGATAAGTATTAGAACCTCTCACGTAAAAACGACTGAGGGAAAAACGATTATTGTTCCCAATTCCAAATTTACTGAGGAGAATTTAATTAATTGGAGCATCAGCGATAAGGTTACTCGATTTCACATTGATGTTTCAGTAGCCTATGGCACAGATACTCAGTTGGTCAAAGAGCTATTGTATAATGTAGCACTTAATCATCCTTCAGTTGACAAAAAGAACAATATTGTAGTGATGTTTGATGATTTTGGCGATAGCGGGTTGCAGTTTCAATTGTACTTCTGGGCAAAACGTACCTGGGACATCTTGATTATTAAAAGTGACATTAGGTTTGAAGTGGATAAAGTATTTAGAGCAAACAATATTACGATACCATTCCCGCAAAGAGATTTACACATCGTAAGTGACAAGACGAAGTCAAACAACTAAAAGTCAAAAAAAAGACACCGCCCGAACTCCCTCGTGACGATGCCCTTCTAACGGTATCTTAAATTTGTTATAATAAGTCAACAATCAAATTAGTGTCTTTTTGTTTAATGATCTCACCGCCCCTCCGCAGCTGCGGAGCTCGTGACGATGCCCTTCTAACGGTATCTTAAATTTGTTATAATAAGTCAACAATCAAATTAGTGTCTTTTTGTTTAATGATCTCACCGCCCCTCCGCAGCTGCGGAGCTCGTGACGATGCCCTTCT
>CAJYBK010000030.1 GCA_913064955.1 uncultured Flavobacteriales bacterium | reverse complement strand
AATCAGGAACGGAATGGGTCGGAGATGTTTTTGATGTGCAACTTTCTAATAATTATAGCTTTTCTTTTCCAAATTTGAAAACATCAGACTCATTGGTAATCAAGAGCAATATTGGAATAAGCAGTCCTGTTACGTTTAATAGTGCTTGTGAGTTTGTAGTAAGCAGTAGTGGTCAGTCAATGATTTTGAAACCTGCTAATAATAGTGGTTCTGGTCAAGGAAGTACTAGCGCTAAATGTAGATTTGCTAATGGTTACTTAAAGACAAAATCATCAGGTGATAATGTTACTATAAACTATACTTTTAACAAGAATGGCTTGCCATCTTCGGTCGGATATCTAGATTTTATAGAGGTAAATGCTGTGAGAAATTTAGTTATGAATGGGAGTCAAATGAAATTTGTAAACCTATCAAGCATTGGGTCTGGTAACGTCACTGAATTTGCGCTTTCAAATGCGACAGATGTTAAGTTTGTTTGGGATATTACAAATCCAACTGTACCAACTAGTATTAATTTTTCTAAATCTGGTAATGTCCTTACTTTCAAAGTTGCAACAGACACAGTAAGACAGTTCGTTGCGTTTACGGATAATCAATATTTTTCACCAACTTTTTTCGGAACAGTAGCCAATCAAAATTTACATGGCTTGGAAATGAGGGACATCATTATCATATCTGCTCCAGAATTTTATCCAGCTTCGCAAAGATTAGCAGCATTTCACGCAACTGAAGGACTTACTTCTCATATAGTCAATCAGCAAGAGATTTTTAATGAGTTTTCAAGTGGGATGAGAGATCCTGTAGCTATTAAGCAATTCTTAAAAATGTTCTATGATAGAGCGGCTGGAGACCCCAATCTAGCACCTAGGTTTTGCCTAATAATGGGAGATTGCTCCTATGACTACAGAAACAAACTGAATAGTAAAAGTGATTTTGTAATCACTTATGAATCGGTCGAGTCAATGGCTGCTTCTACTTATTCTACTGATGATTTTTATGTGATCTTGGATGATTCTGAAGGAATGAATGGTAGTGATTTAATGGACATGGCAATCGGAAGATTACCTGTACAAACATTACAAGAAGCAGAAGGTGTAGTCGATAAAATTATTAATTACTCAACGGTTGCTAAAAACGCTATATCAAGTAATGCTGAATGTGCTGATGGTGAAGGGAATCAAGTGTTGAGTGATTGGAGAAATATTGTAACTATTGTTAGTGATGACGGAGATAATAACGCTTACTTTTATGATGTAGAAAACATGGCCAATATTCTAGGAGGAACTCACAATGAATTGAATATTGTCAAATTGCATAGTGATGCCTATCAGGAGTCAGTGACTCCTGGTGGAGAAAGGAACGAAGAAATGGTTGACGCCATTAAAAGTAGGGTGCAAAGAGGTGCATTGTTAGTTAATTATATTGGTCATGGAGGTGAATTGGGATGGGCTCATGAAGAAATTCTGAATGTTCCAACAATTCAAAATTGGACGAACAATACAAAACTTCCAGTGTTTATGACTGCTACCTGTGAGTTTAGTAGATATGATGATCACGATAGGGTTTCAGCAGGGGAGTATGTTGTGTTAAATAAAAATGGAGGCGGAATAGGACTTTTTACTACTACACGATTGGTTTTTACAACTGATAACAGAAGGTTGGCAGAAGTGTTCTACGATACAGTTGCTGATAAGATAGGAGATGAACCGCAATATATCGGAGATATTTACAAAGGGTCAAAAAACAAATTTGCTACTAAATTTGGGAGTAATGAAGCGCGTAAATTTACCTACTTAGGAGATCCTGCTGTAAGATTAGCATTGCCTCAATTGAATATTGTGGCGGACTCAATCAATGGAATTGAATTGGCACTTTTCAATGATACATTAAAAGCATTGAGTCATGTATCTATCTCTGGACATATTGAGGATGATCTTGGCAATCCAATCAATGGATTCAATGGATTAGTCTATCCATCTATTTATGATAAAATTTCACAATTAGTTACCCAAGCGAATACTCCAGGAACAGTACCGCTTAATTTTACCATGTGGAAAAACATCGTTTATAAAGGTAAAGCAACTGTAACTAATGGAAAGTTTACTTTTGAATTCATTATTCCACAAGATATCTCCTATACATATGGACCTGCCCGTTTGAGTTTTTATGCAGAAAATGGAGAGACAGATGCCAATGGTGTGGATCAATCTCCTCTGATAGGAGGGATAAATACTGATGCGCCTGCAGATGGAGTAGGACCAACGGTTGAATTGTACATGAATACTGATAATTTTGTGAACGGAGGAATCACAGATAAAAACCCAGTTTTTATTGCGGATGTTTTTGATGAAAATGGAATAAATATGGTAGGAAATGGAATCGGTCATAATATTGAAATTAGGATTGATAATTCATCTGAACCGATTATATTGAACGATTATTACGAAGCTGATGTAGATACATACAAGAGTGGAGAGGTCAGGTTTCAATTAAATGATGTAGAGCCAGGACTACATACGGCCAATTTTAAGATTTGGGATGTTTACAACAATAGTACAGATGCGCAGATAGAGTTTACCGTTGTTGAGGAGGAAGAAATCAGTATTAAGCACTTATTAAATTACCCCAATCCCTTTACTACAAGCACTGAGTTCTCCTTTGAGCATAATCAAGTCTGTGATTATCTAGATGTTCAATTACAAATTTTTACAATTACGGGGAAATTAGTAAAGAGTATCAAGCAAAGAGTGCATTCAGAAGGATTTAGAGTGGATGGTATTCAATGGGATGGAAGAGATGACTATGGTGATCGAATTGGTATAGGAACTTACGTTTATAAAATGACTGTGGTAAATGAGTCAGGTGCTTCTTTGGAGAAATTTGAGAAATTGGTTATCCTGAATTAAGAAAATTTGTATTTGGACAATAAAACAACAATCATTGCGTATATTTGTAATATCTTTAATAGAGTTAAATGAATTTTAAACACAAAATAATAGGTTGTCTTTCGGTTTTGGGATTATTATCTTCTCAAAGTGCTGAAGCGCAAATCGCGACTGGTAATATTTCAGGACAACAAATCAATACGATTACCACAGCGGTTCCATTTTTGTTAATTGCACCAGATTCTAGATCTTCTGCTATGGGAGATGTAGGTGTTGCCTTATCACCAGATGCAAATTCAATTCATTGGAATTCTTCAAAATTGGCGTTTATTGACGATAAAGAGGATTTTGGTTTTTCTATTTCTTACTCTCCATGGCTAAGACAATTGGTGAATGATATCAATTTAGCATATTTGACAGGGTACAAGAAAATTGATAAGAACTCAACGGTTGGTTTCTCATTAAGATATTTTTCACTTGGTAACATCACTTTTACAGATATTACAGGTCAAACGATTAGAGATTTTAAACCTAATGAGTTTGCATTAGACTTGTCTTACAGTAGAAAATTAAGTGAGAAATTTAGCGCTGGTATTACAGGTAGATTTATTAATTCTAACCTTACAGGAGGAATTTCAACTCAAGGAGGAGAGACTAAAGCTGGTCGTTCGGTAGCAGTTGATGTATCGGCTTTCTACAAAGGAGATGAGTTTAAGTTAGGAACGATGAAGTCGTCTTTAAATTACGGTTTGAATATTTCTAATATTGGAGCTAAAATGGCCTACACTGATAATGCTGAAAGAGATTTTCTTCCTACTAACTTAAGATTGGGTGCTGCGCTTAACATGAATATTGATGAATTCAATAGCTTAACGGTTGCATTGGATGCAAACAAATTATTGGTACCAACACAACCTGCTTATATTGATAACAATGGTGTAACTGAATTGTACAGCGGTAAAGATCCGGATGTTGGAGTTGCAACTGGAATCTTCCAATCTTTTACAGACGCACCTGGTGTTGTTTTGTTTGATGAGAGTGGAGAAGTTACAGGAATAGAGTCTGGAAGTAAATTTAAAGAAGAATTAAACGAGGTTAACTTGTCGCTTGGTTTAGAGTATTGGTATAACAATATTTTTGCTGTAAGAACGGGTTATTTCCATGAGCATTACACTAAAGGGAATAGAAGATTTATTTCATTAGGTGCTGGAGTAAAATACTCAGCTTTTCAGTTGGATTTAAGTTATTTATTGGCATTGACTCAAAACAGTCCTATTGCTAATACAGTTAGATTTACATTGAAGTTCAACTTTGGTCAAACCAGTGGTTCAGAACCTTCTCTTTAGAATCTTTTAAATAATATTGAAAATGCCAATCTTGTTAAAGAATGGCATTTTTTTTGTTATTAGTTTTGTATTACTTTTGTTAAAAATCTGAAATGATGAAAAAAATTAATTTTATACTTATTGTTGTTCTTACTTTTGGGATGTTGTCCTTGAACTCATGTAAGAAAAGAAAAGCAAATAGATCGACTATCACAAGTCAGGACAATGCTGCGGCTGAAGCAGCGTTTAATGATGTCTTTAAAATAACAGAGGATGCATTAAAGGATAATGACTTAGAAAAGTCAAATGTATCTTTAAGGTCTATTGGTGCTAATTGTGCTACTGTGACTATTAACCCTCCTTTGCCTGATACTACATTTCCTAAAACAGTTACTATAGATTTTGGAACAACAAACTGCATAGATAGTTATGGTGTAAATAGAAGAGGAGTGATTACCGCTGTTATTACTGGTAAGTACAGAACAGTTGGAACTCAAATCTCTATCACAACACAAGATTATTATGTCAATGACATCAAAGTGGAAGGAACTAAAGAAGTTACTAATTTAGGACCAAATTCAAATGGTAATACTGAATTTTCTGTTGAGATTTCAAATGCTAAAATTACATACACCAGTGGAGATGAAGTAACTTATCAAAGTTCTCGTATTAGGGAATGGGTTGTTGGAGAGAGTACGCAAGGTTTATTTGGTGTTTTGGATGATGAATATGATATCACGGGAACGGCTAGCGGAATTGATCGAAACGGATTGGCCTATACGATGTTGGTTACATCACCTTTGAGAGTGGCTGTTTTATGTCGTTGGATAAAGAAAGGAACTGTAGAAATACAACCTGATGGTCTATACCTTAGGACTGTTGACTTTGGCACTGGTGATTGTGATGCTGCTGCTACCGTAGAAATTAATAATAATGTCTATAATTTTAATATGAATTAAAACTTAATTAATCTAAATTAGGTTGAAAACGATTCATGGTTATCCATGGATCGTTTCTTGTTTTCCATACCTCCGGATTATAGAATCTTCAAAAGTCAGCCATTCTTGCCATCTTTTTTCGACATCTGTATCAACGCCATATTTTCTTGCAAATTTTAAGAAAGTGGTATAGTGATTAGCTTCGCTAATCATGAGGTCTTTGTAAAATTCAGCTAGTTCTGGGTCTTTAATGTTCTCAGACAATGTCTTGAATCTTTCACAACTTCTAGCTTCTACCATTGCTGCAAACAACAGTCTTTCGCAAAGCGCCTGTGTTTTACTACCATCTTTTTTCATGAATTTATACAATTCATTCACGTAATTATCCTTCTCTTCGCGAATTAATTTAAATCCTTTCTTTCTAATAATTTGAACAACCATTTCAAAGTGTTGCATTTCTTCAATAGAAATAGCAGTCATTTCATCCACTAAGTCATCCAAATCGGCATTATAGGTCAACAATGCAATTGCATTGGAAGCAGCTTTCTTTTAGCACCATGCATGATCGGCGAGCACAGCTTCTAAATTCGTCTCTACCAGATCAACACATCTAGGGTCTGTAGTTAATTTAAGTCCTAACATAATTTAAATATCAAAATTCAAATTTAATGAAATTAGAATCAAGAACCTGTTTTAATTGATAAACTTCCACCTCTTCATCTTGATAAAATAGGTCTAATCGGGAGGGGTATATCTTCCATTTTTCACAAACTTCATTCAGTGTTTGTTGGTGTTTCAAACTAATTACAATTAATAAATGGTCATCCAAAACATTGAATTGGTTGAAGTCTCGTAAGTAGGCTTTCCAATAATACTCCAAAGGGGCTTCCATTGGGAATTCGCAAATAATAGCAGTTGGTTCTGATACCATGGATACAATTGTTTCGGCACTTTCGTATCTAAAGTCATTCATGATAAAAGTACTTTTCTTAAAAACAACCAGTTGAACTATTAATAATAAAGGAACTATAAAATAGATCAAGATGCCTTTTGCTTTGTAAAATATTTCGCCTAAGACTGATGCAAATGGAATGTAAATAAATAAAAGTATTGTGCTCCATACTCTAGCGGGAGGAATGTTTTTCTGAAATATTACTGCAGCGATTATGGCAATAAGTATATATCCGTACCATGCAATTTGACTTTTTCTAAATTTGAGTAATGCTGCTATAAATATCAATGTAAAGCCACTAAAAAGTATTGGTTTGGTCATGATGAAATTGTAATATAAGTCATACAGGCAGTGAGTAATATGATAATCAAAGAGTCTTTGAAAGGACGATTCTTCTCCTAGTTTAATTATCTCAGGAAGTTTACCTCCGTAAATGACAAGTACAGGCAAGTATAAAATAGATGTGGCAATTATGGTAGTTACAGCCAGTTTTAGAGAGTCAACGGTGCCAATTTTACGATATGTAATAAGCAGTAAAACCAAAAATGGGATTAAACTGACAGGTATGGTCCAAAAAGAAAGTGATAAACATAAAACAATTAAAGTAAAGTATCGCTTATCCCTTGTGCTTTGTAGTTTTAATATGAAAATTAATGCCCAAATGATTAAGAACCATACTAAAGAGTAACCTCTGGCCATTGCTGAGTATTCAATTAAAAGCGGAGAGAACGCAAATAAAGAGACAAGAATTAATGATTTCTTTTCGCTTTTAAAGAGCAACTGACCCAATATGATTAAAGAAGGTAAGCAAAGGATGCCAAATAAAAATGCAGGTAGTCTTATGGATAGTTCACTAGTCCCAATAAATGGTATTACGATTCTATTAATTAGGTTGTATAGGATGTGGTTGTTAGGGTAGTTATAGTTGGATAAAATATTTACGAATGAAGTGGTAGAATATTGATTAACAGAGAAAGCTTCGTCATAGGTGATGGCATCATTGAGCAGCATAAACCTTGCGAAACTGCCAATCACAATTAGGACGGCCAAAACCAAGTTGGTTGTTGATTGATACGTTTTAAATGTTTTCAATATAGAAATTCCTTTGCTTTTAATAAAAGGGCTAAAATCTTTGATGTAAACAGGGATTGAGTCTTTTTTGTATATAGTGGCAATAAGTAAAAGTGTGAAGAAAACAACTGCAAAGAGGGAATTGAACTTGATGTTATCCAGCATGCTTTTTGAATGACTTGACGCTTCTCCATCTTTGACAAGTGAATTTGCAGAAGACAGTAGCCATTCATGAGAAGTCCATTGCAATGCAATAAGTCCAAATATGATTATAGCGAAAAAGCCAATTAAAGCTGAAGAAAACTTAAACTTCATTCGTTAAAATTAAGTCTTTAATTTAAAATAGAAATTAATCCATAACGTATTCTTTTTACGCCTTTATAAAAGTATATTTGTAAGGATAATGGAATTTGCAATTGTAGATATAGAGACAACAGGTAGCCAATATGGTGCAGATAGTATCACTGAAATCGGTATCGTGATTACTGATGGTATTAGAGAGTTAGATCGCTATGAGACGCTTATAAATCCACAAGCGAGAATTCCCAAATTCATTACACACTTAACTGGTATCAACGAAGAAATGGTAGCGGATGCACCGGTTTTTGAAGATGTCGCCAAAGAGATCTATTCCTTTCTTGATGGTAGAGTTTTTGTAGCTCATAATGTGAATTTTGATTACAAGATTGTTAAGGGGCATATGGAAAGGGTAGGACTTAAAATACCTTCAAAGCGATTATGCACAGTTAGGTTAAGTAGAAAAATAATTCCTGGTTATCCTTCCTATAGTTTAGGTAAGTTATCTGCTAGTCTTGGTTTGAAACACCAAAATGCCCATAGAGCAATGGGAGATGCAGAAGTTACAGCAGAGTTATTTTCTATCCTGTTTGACAAGAACAATGGAGAAATGGAAGCCTCATTGAAGGCGAACTCTAAAGAAGCAACATTACCCGCTAACTTGCCGCGAGAAGCTTTTGATAAATTGCCGAACAAAACAGGTATTTATTACTTCTATAATTCGAAGGGGAAGATCATATATATTGGCAAAGCAAAAAGCATTCAAAAGAGAGTTTCACAGCACTTTACAGGAAAAAGTAGTTTGGATAAAAGAGGATTTCTAGAGGAAATATTTGATGTGTCGTTTGAATTGACTGGAAATGAAGTGGTGGCGTCTCTGTTGGAAGAAGCAGAGATTAAACATCATTGGCCACATTTTAATAGTGCACAAAAAACACAAATCTTAAAGTTTGCGGTGTACAAGTATCATGACCAAAAAGGTCATGTGAGGCTCGGAGTGAATAAAATTAGTCATCAATATCGAGGGATTATGCAGTTTCCTTCATTGTCTAAAGCCAGAACTTGGTTGATGGACAAGATTGAGGAATTTAATTTAAATGCTTCATATTGTGGAATGCAAGTATTTGACGATAATAGCATTGAAATAGAAGATCATTTAAAGAACGTAAAAAAGTTTCTCAAAGAGTACTTGGCATTGGAAGAAACTATAGTTTGGACAGGTGCTGGAAGAGATAAAAGAGAGTTCTCATTTATTTTAATGGAAAATGGAATCTACCAAGGCTTCGGATACTTAGACAAGGATATGTCAGTAGAAGATGTGGAAAGTCTTAAAGAGTACTTAGTTCCTCAACATGACACCATGATGACCAGAAGAATTTTAGCATCTAAAAAAGAAAATAAATTGAGAAAAAAAGTCTTAGGTTAGGAATTCCTTTTCTCAAAAAGCATGATGCTCTCCACATGCGCAGTGTGCGGAAATTGATCAACCAAAGAGAATTTTAATAATTCATAACCAGCTTCTCTTAACTCTTTTGAATCTCTCGCTTGTGTTGCTGGATTACAACTAACGTATACAATTTTCTTAGCGTCTAATTCAATTACACGTTTAAGCGCTTTAGGTATGATACCAGCTCTTGGAGGGTCCAAAATAATAGTGTCAATTTTTCCTTTGTACTGTGGGTATTCCAACAAGAATTTACCAACATCAGCTGCAAAGAACTCCAAATTTTCAATTCCATTAAGTTTTGCGTTTTTCTTTGCATTTTCAATTGCTGAAGCTACAATATCCACTCCAATAACCTTTACATTCTTAATTTGTGAAGCAAGTAGTTGTCCAATTGTTCCTGTTCCGCAGAAAAGGTCCATTACCACACTATCCTCTAAAGAGTTGTTTTCTAACGTATAATCAATAACTTTTTGATATAGTTTTTCTGCACATTTTGGATTGGTCTGAAAGAAACTCTGCATGCTAATCTCAAAGTTCAATCCTAAAAGATTTTCAATGATTGTAGCTTTGCCATGAATCACATCACTTGGTCCATGTTCTAGTTTTGCTCTATCCGCTACATCATCATTTACAGTATGAATGACACCTGCTAAACGAGGACCTATTAATTCAACCAATTTGGCAACAAATCCTTTTTTATCAAACTTGTCAAGGTCAGTACTTGAAGTAACAAGATTCAGTAATAATTTGTCTTCATGGAAACTTTTTCTTACCACTAAATGACGGTAGAAACCTTCTTTTTTTGGCGGATGCCAAGCTGGTAGACCGGTCTCAATAAACCATTTTCTTAGTTCTTTTAATTTATTTTCCCATTCTGCGTCAAACAATCCAGAGTCATTGTCAAGGTTTTCAACTTTCCACCATGTGCCAGAGTGTTTAAAGCCTAGGCCAAAGTCATCCAATTCTTCAAGAGTATCCATGTCATGACGAATCACAGAAAAGGAATACTCCATTTTATTCCTGTAGTTATAAGGATTTGGAGATGAAATGAATTCGTCAAAGAAGCTTGACGCATCTTTTAATTCTCCTATTTTTCTAAATAAATCTATGCTTGCTTCTTGCTTAAATTTTATTTGGTGCTCAATAGGCAAGGTAATATATGGTGCCCCAGATATTTTCTGATAAGGGATTTCTTGTTCTAAATCTGAATGTTTTATAACCTCCAATAAGCGACATTCAGCGTGTTTTTTACGCTTTTTCATGATGCGCGCTTTGACAATCTGCCCAGGTATAGTGTTTGTTACAAATATTACAAACTTCCCACCTTCCTCAGTTTCCACTCGGCTAATCCCTTTGCCGCCAAAAGCTAAGTCGTGAATTTCAACTTCAATATCTTCTCCTTTCTTAATTTTCATATGTCTTCAATCTTTAGCATTTCAAATGCTTTATTGGTATGGTTTTCCGCGTTGGTTAAATCGTGAAAAACTTCTATTATGACTCCTTCTTCATTGACTATGTAGGTATATCTCCCAGGAATCAATCCAAAAAGAGCTCTAAGTACATCAAACAATTGTCTCAATTTTTTATTCCCATCACTAAGTAGAATAAATGGATGGTTATGATGCTGAGCAAATTTTTGATGACTTTTAGCACTGTCCCCACTAATTCCAATTACTTCACAATTATTATCTGTAAATGTAGCATAGGCATCTCTAAACGAACATGCTTGTGCCGTGCAAACCATTGTTTCGTTTTTGGGATAGAAATATATAACCAACTTTTTCTTACCAAGTAAGGGTGCAATACTAAAAGTATTACCATGCTGGTCAATTCCTTTAAAATGGGGGCATTTATCGCCTACTTTCATAATTCATGAGATCTTGTTATGCAAAAGTACTTTTAGAATTGTGTTTCATCATCAAATTGGTCAAACTTTTTAACAATTGTTAGTAAAACCGGTAATCCCCTTTAAATTTCGTAACTTCGTGTATTGACAAATTACGCAATTATGAGAATAAAAATACTTTCTATCTTATTTCTGATTTTGATGGGAGTTGGAGTTAACGCTCAAGACTCTACCTTTATAAATCAACTAGATTCACTAGGAGGACTAGACGATAGCACGAAAGCCATCATGACCTATAATGAAGGTTTGGATTTGATGAATGCTAAAAAATACAGTGAAGCGATTTCTAAATTTAACAGTGCATTGAATTTAAATATTGGACTAATTGATGCTAAATTTAGCAGAGGCGTGAGTTACATGCATTTGGGTAGTTCCGATAAAGCAATAGGCGATTGGCAATCATGTATTAAAGACAGTGCATCTTATGAAAAGGCATATGGTGAAATAGTTACATATTATTTTAATCAGGGTGATTACAAGAAATGTAAACCATTCTTAAGTAAAGCAATGGAATTAAATCCAAATGAGTCAAAGTACCATTACAATTTAGGTGTAATGTATTTTGTAGACAACAATTTGGATTCAGCATTAATTTCATATAATCAAGCCATAAAGTTGAATGCTAAAAATGCCTACGCATTAAATGATCGTGGAGGTGTTTATACCAAACAAGGGGATTTGGATAAGGCAATCTCGGATTATGAGAACTCCATTAAGGCGGATTCAAAATTGTCATTTGTGCACAATAATTTAGGTTCTGCTTATCGCAAAAAAGAAATGTTTGATAAAGCAATTGCATCTTATTCCAAGGCTATTGAATTGGACAAAGACTATGCAATAGCAATTAACAATCGAGGAATGGCGTATTTTTCAAAAGGAGAATTAGACAAAGCCAAAGTAGATTTCGATAAAGCAATTAAATTGAAAAGTGACTATTCTTTAGCTTACAACAATAGAGCCTCAATTTATATACAAAAAGAACAGTGGAACTTAGCAGTAAAGGATTGTAATATTGCCATTGAAATTGATGCGGAGTATGCATACGCTTATTATAATAGGGCAATTGCCAAAGAAATGTTAAGAGACTTAGATAATGCATGTAAAGACTGGAACAAGTCTTACGAGTTAGGTTTGGATGCCGGAAAAACTCACTTCAATACTTGGTGTAATAAATAAAAGAGATGGATATGAAAAATATAACAATAGCTTTAATATCATTAGTTTTCTTTTCGTCTGTAATAGCACAAGATAACTCAGTGCCTTTTGAAAAGAGCATATTTAAAGAAAGAAAAGACGAGTTTAAAATAGCTGTGGATCATTTGGAGAAGGCAGAGGTGATTTATGTCAATTATCCACCATCTATGTGGTCTCAGGCAATTGAAGATTTTGAAAAAGCATATGCTTTTAACCCGAAAAATGCACCTTTGAATTACAAACTAGGAGATTGTTACCTGCACTCTAATTATAAGACTAAAAGTCTTAAGTTTTTTCAAGATGCTTATAAGTTAAATCCTTCCATTCAAATGGATATTCATTATAAAATGGGTCGTGGATATCATATGTCTAGTATGTTTGAAAAAGCTATAAAAGAATATAAGATTCATCTTACAAAGATTACTGGTAAGGATGCTGAACTGCAGAAAAAGTTGGTGAATAAACTGATTACAGAATGCACCACAGCGATTGAAATGGTAAACAATCCGATTAGAGTTTGGGTGGATAATCTAGGGAAGAATATTAACAGTCCTTATCCAGATTATGCCGCGCAGATTTCTGCAGATGAGTCTGTAATTATATATACTTCTAGAAGACCATCAGAATATAGTGAAGAGGCTATTAACGGAATGTACAATGAAGATATTTACATCTCTGAAAGAGACGAAAAAGGAAATTGGCAAGAAGGAAAATTGATTTCAGAGAGAATTAATGTGAAAGAAAATGATGCGATTAGTGGATTGTCACCAGATGGAAATACTTTGTTTGTTTACTATCATTCAGGTAAGGATGGAGGTAATTTGTATCAATCATTCAAAACGGAAGAAGGTTGGTCTAAACCAAAGGATTTAGGAAAAAATGTAAACACAAACAAATCGTGGGATACAGATGCTTCTTTAAGTTATGATGGCAAAAGGTTATATTTTGTATCAGACAAGGAAGGGACCATGGGTGGTCGTGACATATGGTATTCTGATTGGGATGCTGACAAAGAGGCTTGGGGTAAATCTACAAATATGGGAGCTCCTTTAAACACAGAATATGATGAAGTAGGAATCTTTATGCATCCTGATGGGAAAACTATGTATTTTTCTTCAGATGGACACAAAGGAATGGGAAGTTTCGATATTTATTCCTCAGAGATGAAGGAAGATAGTACTTGGAGTGAACCTGTGAATATTGGTTATCCAGTTTGTACACCAGATGCGGATGTTTTCTTTAATGTTTCTGCAAGTGGAATTCATGGTTATTATGCTTCTTTCAGAGAAGATGGAGAAGGAGAAAAAGATTTGTACATGATAACATTTTTAGGAAAGCCTAAAAAACCATTATTATCAGGAGAGGATAATTTAATTGCAAGTATTACTAAGCCCGTAGTTGAAGAAATTGTACAAACGAAGTTGGAAGTGCATGTAAAGAACTTGTCTATTTTGAAAGGGAAAGTATTGGATGCAGAAACTAAGAAACCGCTTTTGGCAACAGTCGAAATGTCTGATAATACAATGGGGAAATTAGTTTCAGAGTTTAAAACAGAAAGTGAATCGGGAAAATTTTTGATTTCACTACCAGCAGGAAAGAATTATGGAATTGCTGTCAAGTCGGAAGGTTATTTATTTCACTCGGAGAATTTTGATATTCCAGCAGATGCAGGTTATCAAGAGTATGAGAAAGTTATCCTAATGAAGAAAGTAAAGGTAGGAGAGAGTATTGTTCTTAGAAACATATTCTTTGATCTTGATAAGTATGACCTTAAAGATGAGTCTCAGACTGAGTTAGATAGATTGTACAATTTGTTAGTAGAGAATCCAACTTTGGAGATTGAAATTTCAGGACACACAGATACGCAAGGTTCTGCTGGCTATAATCAACAACTTTCTGAAGATAGAGCAAAGGCTGTAGTGGATTATTTGGTTGCTTTTGGAATTGCTCGTGAGAGATTTGAATTCAAAGGATATGGAGAAGCTAAGCCAATGATTACTGATGCTGAAATCTACAAAATGAAGTCAAGAACTCAAAAAGATGAAGCTCATGCTCAGAACAGACGAACTGAGTTTAAGATTCTTAAGTTCTAGATTTTACAGTTGCTGTTCGAAATATAAGCAACCCAGAAAATAATATCAATTTTATGAATACATGAATTTGGAATTAGAAGGTTGACCTGTTTTGTTTCAAATCAGTTAAATTCTTTTGGGATTAATATCGAATGATTACTTTTATATTCTCAAATTAAAACAAAGTAATATGCCATCATTTGATATAGTAAGCAAGGTAGATATTCAAACACTAGACAACGCAATTAATTCTGTAGCTCGTGAGATTAGTAATCGTTATGACTTCAAAGGAAGTGATTCAACTGTTGAATTGGACAAGAAATCCTTTTCATTGAAAATAATGACAGAAGATGAGTTTAGACTGGACCAAATCGAAAAGGTAATCATAGGTCAATTCGTTAAGAACAAATTAGATCCTTCCAGTTTGGATAACGGTAAAGAGCAATATGCGTCTGGTAATAGATTAAGAAAGGATATTCAAGTAAAGCAAGGAATCGATAAAGAGACGGCAAAAAAGATTGTCAAAAGTATTAAGGAGACCAAAGCAAAAGTTCAAGCGGCAATTCAAGATGATCAAATTCGTGTAACAGGAAAGAAAATAGATGACTTGCAAGGCGTTATTGCACATTGTAGAGGAGCTAATTTTGAGATCCCTTTGCAATACATTAATTTCAAGTAACATTGAAATATTTAGTTTACATATTTAGTTTTTTTGTAATATTTTCGAATGTTTATGGTCAATTTGCAGCACCACACATTCGAAATTATACTACTAAATCATATGGCGAATTAAAGTCGCCTGAGGTATGGTCCGTTTGTCAAGATGACAGAGGTTTGATGTATTTTGGATTTGTAAATGAAATAGGTGTTTTTGATGGTGTCAAATGGGAGTTTATTTCGGTGCCTAATTCTAATAACATTAGTTCCTTACACTATGCCAATGACAAGGTGTATTTTGGAGCTTATGGTACTTTCGGAGTTTTAAAACCAAATAAAAACGGAAGTTTAGTGGCTGAATTCATCTCAAAAGATGCGGATAAAGTTTTTAGCAATATCTGGAGAATTCACAACATTGATGATTTAATCTACTTTCAAGGAACAGAAGCAATATTTACCTATAAAGAAGGGGAATTAAATACCATAGTACCTAAAACATCTTATCACATTTCTTTTAAATTAAACAACCACATACTCGTAAGAGAAAGAGGAATTGGATTAATGAAAGTTAGTGCAAAGTGGACAGTTCTAATGAATGAAAATCCACTACTTCAGGAATACGGAATCTTCGGGGCATATGCTATAGGGGAGGATAAGAGTCTGCTTATAACATCAGAATTAGGATTTAGACATTCTAATGGTGATATAACAGAAACCTTATTTGACCCATGTGAGGTTGATTGTCAATTTGCAATTAATGTAGGTATTATAGGAGCAGTAAAAGTACAAGACAACTTATTTGCATTATACTCAAAAACCCAAGGGGTATATTTTGTAGATAATAATGGGAATTATTTAGGTCACATAGATTCGAAATCTGGTTTAACAACGGATGAAGTAAAGGATGCATTTGTGGACAATAATGGAAAGTTATGGTTGGCAACAGGAAACGGTATTTCTAAAGTTGAAATTTTAGAACCTTTTGAATTTATCAATGAGAATTATGGTGTTAACGGAAACGTTCAGTGTTTTATTAATTTCAAAGGACATAAGTTTGTTGGTACAGCTCTGGGCTTAATGAAGGAGAGAGACTCTTTAAGTTTGAAATTTGAGAAAACAGTCATTCAAAATCAAGTATGGAGTGTGCTTAAGGTTAAGAATAAACTTTTTGTTGCAACAGGTGCTGGATTGTATACATCGGAAGATGGGGAAGTTTTTAATCTTCTTTTGGAGGGGAATTATAGTGCTTTAAAGTATGATGAATTTCAAGGTTTTTTAATAGTAGCAGCAGAGACAGGTGTAATTATATTGGATGAGTTAAATAATTGGTTACCATGGAGCAGTAAAGCTTTTGGTGGAGGGAATAAAAATAAAATATCTTACGACAAGAAAAATGATTGTTACTGGGTAGGATCTTCAAGTGGCGGTATTCTTCAAATAAAGTTTGATGGATTTGATTTCATTTATAAGATATACGGTGTCAAAGAAGGAGAAGGGCTGAGGTTAGGAGAGCAAATTATTCCTTTTGAAGTAAAAGGAACTTGTCTATTCGGAACACCTTATGATTTACTAGAGTTTACAAATGAAAAAGAAGCTATTGAAGAATTGAAGTTGTCAGGAAATTGGCATGATTCATTAATTAATTACCCTGAATTTTATCCAGGAACTTTTTTCGAATCTCAAAGTCTTTCATTGGGATCTTCAAGAAACTATCAATACTACCTTGAAATGGGAGATATTACTCTCGCTGTTATTGATAATGAAATTGGCTATTTTGATTCAGATAGTGTATTTGACATTGTAAAGTTTCAATCGCTGGAATTGGGAAGAGTTAATTTTCTTCAAATTGAAGAAGATGGTTTGTATGTTGGAGGTTCTGATGGTTTGAGTCGAATAGATTTGCTGAATTTGCTGAATAATGACAGCATGATTAAGCAGGTTAACTTGAATATTAGAAAGGTTGTTTACAACGATTCTTTGGTTATTAATTACTACAACTTAGCAAATGAGTTAGAGATACCGTATCAAAGGAATAAAATTTCTTTTGAGTATGCATCAACTGTAGTCCATAATGACAAGCCTGTGGTTTATAGTTGGCGATTGGTTGGCGATGATAGCAATTGGAGTGAGTGGACTAATCGTGTAAAGATAGATTTCAAGAATTTACATGAAGGAGACTATATTTTTGAAGTAAAAGCAAGAGATGTATTTGGAAATGAGAGCAAGATTGAAAGGTTTGAATTTAAAATTCAAAAACCTTGGTACAGAACAATTTGGGCTTATGTTATTTACGTATTACTATTCTTTGTAATTGTCTATTTGGCTATTGTACTTAGTATTAAACGACTAAAAGCACAAAATGTAAAGTTGGAGGCAATTGTGGCAGAGCGAACTACGGAGATTCGTGAAAAAAATAGTGAGTTGGAACACAGTTATCATGAAATCGCTGAACAAAAACAAGAGATTACCGATAGTATTAATTACGCACAAAGAATACAGCATGCTATTCTTCCGCTTCCTGAAAATATAGAACAACACCTCCAGGAATATTTTGTGATTTTCCAACCCAAGGACATTGTATCGGGTGATTTTTATTGGTTTGCTCAAACTGATGAAGGTGTTATTTTTGTTTGCGCAGATTGCACAGGACATGGAGTTCCAGGTGCTTTCATGAGTATGATTGGTTCCGATAAGTTGAATCAAGCGGTGCTCGAAGCGAGATTATCGAATCCAGCTGAAATATTAAGTTTCTTAAATAAAGGAATCAAAAAATCTTTGAAACAAAAGGAGGATGAAGAAGGAGCCTCAAGAGATGGTATGGATGTAACTATTACTCACATTGATACAAAGCGAATGAAATTGCAAATGTCTGCGGCTCATAATTCGTTATTAATGATTCGTGATGGTGAATTGACGGAGTTTAAGGCGACTAAAGTCGCTGTAGGAGGATTTACCTCAGAAAACCAAGTTTATGAGTTACAGGAGATAGAAATACGCAAAAATGACGTGTTTTATATGACTACCGATGGCTATCCAGATCAATTTGGTGGTGAGAAAGGTAAAAAATTGAAAATAGCTGTTTTGAAACGAATCCTGATGGAGATTCACCCACTTCCTATGAAAGAGCAGGAGGAATATTTG
Source organism: uncultured Flavobacteriales bacterium (assembly GCA_913064955.1). Lineage (GTDB taxonomy): Bacteria > Bacteroidota > Bacteroidia > Flavobacteriales_D > Parvicellaceae > Parvicella. The sequence goes on along the minus strand of CAJYBK010000030.1, from coordinate 2,848 downwards.
GTTAAATACATGAAGGATTGGATGGGAGAACATGAGCAAATAGATGATATCTGTTTTATTGGTATTAGAATATAATTCAACTTGTCTCAACCAATTTTTAATTAGTTTCATCAAACTACTTCGCTATAAACTCTTAATTGCCGTAACTTGTGGGCAATGAAATTATTCTTGTTTAATATTTTTTTTCCAAAAAAACTAAGGACTTTGTCCGATGAGGAATTAATGTTGGCCTACAAGAATTCTGAAAACTTAAACTACCTAGCAGAACTTTTCCAAAGGAAAACACCAATGCTAGCATCCTTATCTCTCAAATATCTTAAAAACAAGGAAGATGCTGAAGATGCTACTTTTGAACTGTTTGAAGTCATCAAAAGAGATTTACTCAAACATGATGTGGCAAATATCAATGCTTGGTTATTTAGTGTAACCAGAAATCACTGTTATAAAAAACTTAATAAAGCTAAAAGGAACCCTCATAGTTTAGTGGAGGATGAAAATATATTAAATAGTTTTATGGAAAATCAGATAGACGATGACCTATCCGATACATTGATAAAGGAAGGACAATTACAAACTTTAGAAAAGGCAATTACTTTGCTCAAGGATGATCAACGTGTTTGTATTGAGTTGTTTTATTTAAAACAAATTAGTTATCAAAATATAGCAGAGACTACTGGAATTGAACTTAAAAAAGTAAAAAGTCATATCCAAAATGGTAAAAGAAATTTAAAAATAATAATGGAAGAGCAATTTTCATCAAATGAATAACAACGAAAAAATATCTTCTTTAAGCATTGATTTAATGCGCAAGTATGTTAGTCAGACATTGTCTGCTTCTGAGCAATCTAAGGTGGATGATTTTTTGGCTATTCATCCAGAAATGAAGAATGCCTTGGATGGGATGACCTTAAATGATTTAAATGATGTGGCCAATATTTCTTCGAATGTCAACGCTAAGACTAAAGTAAATCAATCAAGTCGTTTAATCTCCTATGCTGGTATCGCTGCTTTAATTTTGGTGTTAATCGGTACGGTGTGGTTTGCTTCTTTGCAAAATAAAGAAAATGCCGAAGTTATTGTTGTCCAGGAGGATAATGGTCCTAAAAAGTTAGCAGATACTATTCACAAACAAAGTAAGCCTGAAGAAAAATTGGCGGTTGTGGAAATTGTTGAAGAAGTGGATACTTTTTATACTGTTGAAAAGAAAGGAGATAGTTTTAAATTTGATGTGGAGTCCACAGCCAAGGTGAACGCTATTGTGGAAGAAAACCATACAAAAGATGTCAAAGTAAATCAAGTTGTTGAAGTAAATGAAAAGATGCCTAAGCCAGAAATAGTGGAGAAAAACTTCAACTATTCGGTTTCATTGGAATATCGCCAATCAGTTGAGGTGGAATCCAATTTTGCGAATGCACACAAGGTTGGAGGAACTATGTCATATGCTGGTCCAATTGCAGGATATCAATATGAAGAATCAGGAATGCCAATTTTTAAAACTGGAGACGAAGTGTTTTATCATTATTTGGAAAGTGAACTATCTAAAGATCCTTCTTTGGAAGGGATTGCTAAAAAAATGCAAGCAAGAGTTTCATTTGAAGTAAATAATAAAGGAAAGGTAAATGATGTGAAAATAATCAATTGCAATCACAAACAACTATGTATGTCGCTTTCGAATATTTTTGAAACTATTCCAGATTGGAATCCTTCTGAACACAAAGGGAAAAAGGGTAGGGTACATTACGTTATTGAGGTAGTGTACTCAAAATAACCAATCGGCATTCAACCAAACAGCTAGATAAGAAATGATATTTGCTATGAGTATGGTGATGAATAGTCTTTTTTTAGAGGCAGCATCTGAGAGCATAAAGTCGGCAAAGTAAAACTCCACCAAAACACATAAGATAAAACCCATTGTGAAGTTGTAGTTGATATTGTCAAAGTAGATTACTCTTAGCACAAAGAAACTACTGAATATTGTAGCGAAATTGAGCATGGCGATTAGTAGAATTCCTTTATGCTTGTAGAAGGGTTGTTTTATACCTAAGTTGAGCGATTTTTGCTGGTCAACAATAGGAATCTCTATTGCGAAGCATGCACCTTTTCCCTGGTCGTTGGCCACAAAGATATTCCCCTTATGCTCCTTGATGATTTCATAGCAAATACTTAAACCAAGTCCTGTGCTTTCTCCTCTTTTCTTTGTTGTAAAAAGTGGTTCAAAGATCTTCTGGAGATTTTCTTTGGGGATGCCCAGCCCTGTGTCAAGGAAACTGATGCGCATTGTTTTTTCATCAAATGTGCTCTTAATAGTCAGCGTTCCCGTTTTGGCATGCATTTTCATTGCCTGGTGTGCATTATTGATCATATTCACAAACACCTGCTGGAGCTCATAGAAGTCAGCCATTGTACTGGGCATATTATCTGCTAATTGCCTGACCACCTGAATGTTATCTGCCTTTAAATCATGCTGTTTAAGCTCAAGGGTACTTTCGATAATATGATTGACCTGGATGTATTTCTGTTTCGACTCCTCTTTCCTGGAAAATCCAAGCAGCTTTTGGATGATATTCTTACAGAGCAAAGCGCTTTTATTTATTTTTTCCAGATAGTTTCGGGTTTTATCGGGTGAGTATTCCCTTATAAGAAGAAGTTCTGAGAAACCCATAACTGCGGTTAATGGATTATTTAATTCATGGGCAACCCCGGCTAACAGTTGCCCGATAGCGGAGAATTTTTCTGATTGCATTAATTGTGCTTTGACAAATCCAAGCTGTTCTTTGGTTGTTTCCGCTTCTATTGCATTGCCCCGGCGTTCTATACCTTTGCGCATCGCTGCAAGTAATTCATCTGC
>CAJYBK010000029.1 GCA_913064955.1 uncultured Flavobacteriales bacterium | reverse complement strand
CAATCTTCAAGTCCGGATGCGATGACCCCGCCGACTGCAGGCGAGGGTGTTCTTCGACCTGGAGGCCGATACTGTGCCCCACGAATCCAATCAGTTTATGTCCGGAAGATCTGGCGGCCTTGAGCGCTGCAGATTCCAGCTCCTTGATGGATACACCCGGCCGGAGCTCCTTTAAAACCTCATCTTGACTTTTGATTATCAATTCACCAAATTACCATTCATTATTTTCAATGCTCTTTCCATTAATTTTTTTGATTCTTCAATTTCTGACTGAGTTATTAGAGTACCCTTTGTAGAAATAAACATTTCACGAATATCTACATCTAAGAATTCTGCCAATTGAAGTGTAAACTTAATTGATGGCAATACCTTACCACTACTTATACTCGAAATAGTAGCCATTGAAACATTAAGTGCTTTTGAAATTTCATCCCTTGAAATTTCTTTCTCTTGCATAATTTCCTTCAATCTTAGAACTGGCATATAATATGTTTTAGCCCCTAAAGTAAGCAAATATTTGATTTTAACCAGGAAAAGTCTTGAAATATTTGTTTTGTAATCAAATATAACTTAACTTTGACTCATTAAAGTAGTTTAATATTTGATTATGGAAGCACAAGAATTTAAAACAAAGATTAAAGAAGTAAAAGATTTGCTTAAAGGAAAGACTATTCAGTTCATCACAAAAAATAGTGTTCGACCTTATACTACTTTAAGAGAATTTGGTGAAGCAATCCTAGAACAAGAAAAATACGGGCAATCATTTTCAATTGGTCAAATCTGGACTATTGAAGGAATAGAATATGTGAAATCATTTCAAGACTTAGTAAATCAATTAAAAAGTGGTTGTGTTACTGCACTGCAAGTAAGAGCATATTACGCACCAAAAAACGAATGTGAGTATATGCGTTCATTCGGAAGCTTAGATTAATTAGAAAAAAATAGTAAACATGGAATCGACAAATCAAATAATGGAAATCGCAAAAACAATAGTAGCACAAATTAAATATGGAGACCCTTATTTTTTGAAGGCTGTTGGAGCTAAGAATTTAGCTTGCTTAAGTGAAACTAAAGAAAGAATGGGAGGGCTAGAGTTTCAGTGTAATGGGTTAGCTTTAGTTGGTTGGTGCAAGGTTGAATTGAAATACAACGATACTTACCGTTTAATATTCGTGAATCGAAAACGACAAGTTGTGAAAACAGTTGATGAAATTTTTTTCGACCAGCTAATCGAATTTTTAGATTATGTGGAAGGAAAGTAATACTGCGTTGTGCAAAACTAGATTATAATCTAACGCTTCACAAAAGCTAAATTGAAATAATAGATAAAACAACAATAAAACATGTGCAAAATACACCATCCTAGTTTTGCACATGTTTATACTAACAAACTGAATTATGAATAAAGCTAGATACATTCGCCAAAGTAGTAAAACTCAAACCAATCTACGTCAACTTGCAAAAGCACATCCAGACGAAACCTTGTATATTGATATCATCAGTGGTTCAATTCCATTTGCTGAAAGACCAGAAGGAAAGAAACTAATTGAAGCAGTTGAAGATGGTTCAATCACTTACTTGACATTTCATGACCTTTCTAGGGCTGGTCGTTCTACCATTGATGTACTAACAACTTTATCTTATTTTCAAAATAAAGGTGTAATTGTCAAAATTGACAACCTAGGTCTAGAATCAATCGTTAATGGTAAAGTCAATCCTATTTTTAATTTAATCACTACAGTATTAAGCGAGATAAATTCTTTAGAACGTACAACATTGTTAGAAAGACAAGCAGAGGGAGTTTTACAGGCTCGATTACGAGGGGCTTATAAAGGAAGGGTTCAAGGAACAACCGATTCACTAGAGGCAACTTTGGAAAAACATAAAAGAACTATAAAAGCTTTAAAGTCTAACCCAACATTATCGTTACGAGATATTGCTAAGTTAGCTAGTGATACAGATTATAAAGTTTCTGCGAATACAGTAAAAAAAGTAAAAGCGATTTTAAAATCAAAATAATTAAAATTAAGAAAGTATGAAAAAAACTAGAATCAAAATAACTCATCAACTAGACAAAACGGTTCATCACTTTTTTGTGTTGAACCCAAATAAACTTTGTTGCGATGAGGTTAATCGAATATGTGAAAAAATGAATGTTACCTCTTTATTTATAAATGGTAAGTTATATAATTCTTAAATTAGCCATTAAAAAACTTAAGAGCATTTCCTAAAACAATTATCAATGGTTTGAACAGTTAAACTTATGACCATACATTTTATTATAATGTATCAGAGGTAACTGTAATATATGTGATGGTTGTATATCTTTTGTAAAATCGTACTTTTGTCGGATGAAGATTTTAATCACTTCACCAGATGCAATTATCGATAATGAAACTAATAGTTTTTTTGACGGTATTGAAAATGCACTAGACCATTTTTGTTCGTTATACAAGGGGAATGAGGTGGTTGTTATCTCCCTTAATTCTGATAAATTAGACAACATTCCAGATAAATACACTAGTGTTTTATTAAGCGGTGCTTATAGAAAATACCGAGGTAGTCCAAAGTTAATAGATGCGATTGCTGAGCAAACAAATATTGAGCATAAGGACATGCTCGTTCTTGGAGCAAAGAATCATGATTTATACTTTGCTTCAAATTCAAAATTAATTTTACTAGCTGCTCATTATGCGGCATCCAACAATCCAGAATGTGATATTTTCACGAAAGGTTATGGAATCGGGATTTTTAGCCCAGAGAGATTGCGAGTTTTCATGGATACTTACATGTCAGTTGAAGACCCTTGGTTTTTCAAATTGAACGTTTCAGATAGAACAACTATGTACGGTCTGACAGATGCAAACACCTTTTATCAGAATAATTATAAGGTTGTCGATATCTGTAATAAGTTGAAGGAATTTTTGAAAAATGGAGCCGAAGAAAATCGAAGTCCATTTTACATTTATTCCTTAATGTCAATCCATCGTATCCAGAAAGAAATAGGAAAAATCGATTATTGGGGCTATTATCCTTCATCTGATGTTGGAGAGAATGAAGAGTTGAACATGTTGAAGGAAATAATGAGAAAGTCAATCTCAAGTTGTAGGACGACCGATAATGTTTTGTTGAGGGCGGTTGATTCAAATAAAAGACGAAACTTGACTGCCGAGGCTAGGGCAAATGATGGATGTAATTCTCAATTTGACTCTATTATCGTAAATCCCAGATACAGAAATAAAATTCAAAACAAGACCATTTGTATCATTGATGATTTTACTAATCATGGCTCTTCCTGTGAAACTACCCGCCATTTGCTTGAACATTTAGGTGCAGCGAGAGTAATTTTTATCGCTCTTGGTAAATATAGATTCGACTACAAGAGGTACCATTATACAATAGATGGAAATTTGTTTCAACTAGGTTATAATTATCAAAAGCATGGGACATATGAAACTGTGAGAGGTGAACAAAACAACAATTCATCTAAAGAACTATTAACAGCATTAAAGGAGGTGTTATGTTAAAGTTAACGGTTCAACAGCTTATAGTTCTCAAGTACGTAACCAAATACAATATCAAGTTAATGCAAGAGTTGTATGCATCCCATCAAAACTGGGATACTATGCTAAATGGCTTAATTCATGAATTTAGAATATCAGAGAAGGATATCTATTCATCTTTTGAAGAATCGAAAATTGCAATGGATAAACTTGATTATTATGGTATTACTGCAATTCCATTTTATGACGAGCGTTATCCGTTAAAGTTACGAAAGATACCAGATGGTCCACCAATACTTTATGTGAAGGGCGATTTACAATCAAAACGATTGGCAGCTGTTGTTGGGAGTAGGCGAATGAGTCCTTATGGTGCTAAAATAACTAGACATGTTGTTGACTGGTTAGATGATTTGGATTACGGCGTAGTATCTGGGTTAGCATTAGGCATAGACACCGTTGCTCACCAAGAATCTATCTCAAATAATCAATATACTATTGCTGTAATGCCAAATGCATTAGACACAATATACCCAAATGAAAATTATGCTCTTGCAAATAATATTCTTAACGCTGGAGGGGCATTAGTTTCGGAAATGGTGTTCGGATTAAACAGAGGCAAGAAGACTTTCGTCCAGAGAAATAGAATTCAAGCAGCTTTATCTGATGCCGTAATTCCAATTGAGATGGGAATATCTTCTGGTACAACGCATACAGTGAACTACGGATATAGATATAACAAGAAAGTTTTAGTAATGGCTCCTACAAAGACTCTAGAAACATTTGAATCGTATGGAGGTATTATTGAGTTAATACGAAACAGACGGGACGGATTAATGGTATTCCGTGATGAAAGTTCTTTCAAAGAACAAATGCTTGGTTTAAATGATTCTGAGCCAAATCTATTCGGGTACTAAATTTATTTAAAAAGAGTCTGAAACATTTTCTATGTATTTCATCTTCTAAATTAGTGCTTTAAAAAACTATAGAATAGTTTCTATATTAATTAAAACTCACATTACCAATTACTTAATTATTGGTATTATAGTTACCCATTACTATCGCATTATGGCCTCCTGATGCCGCAATCTCAAGCGCTCTTTTCACATTTTCTTGCCCCTTCACGTCTGCAAAGTCAACACCTGACAAATTATCGTAATTTTCGAATTCTGCTTGAATGTCAAATGTTACTTTTTCCATAGAATTAATTCCATTGAAAAAATCAATAACCTCTTTGATATTGTTGGCTCCATAAACAGCTAGACCTTCTACTATGGCAGCCTCTTTTGCATTAGCAGCTGGCAGAATAATGCCTTTAAAACCCTCTTTTTGTGCTTTGATAGCAATGGGTAAAGCACCTTTAATAGGTCGTAATTCTCCATCCAAGGATAGTTCACCCATAATAACATACTCTTCTGTTAGTTCGGGTTTTGTAACTTGACCGGAGGCTGCTAAAATTCCCATTGCTAAGGTTAGGTCATAGGATGATCCTTCTTTTCTGATATCCGCAGGGGCCATGTTGATGGTGATTTCCTTACCAGGAATTCTATATCCATTATTTTTTAGTGCTGCCGCAATTCTTTGATGACTTTCTTTTACGGCATTATCAGGTAGGCCAACCAAAAAGAATTTTATCCCTTGACTTACATTTACTTCAACTGTTATTGTGATGGCGTCTACTCCGTAAACGGCACTTCCATAGGTTTTTACAAGCATAGTGCAAATTTAGAAAGTGATGTGCTTGTAATGCAAGGGTAGTTTGTTAACATTTGAAACAAACAAGGTGATAATAACTAGAATGGAAACATAATCACTCTTCACTCTCCGTTTTGTATAACTTTAAAAGTAAGTATATACCCAGAAAAACGGCAAAAGCATAACCCAGGAGGGCGTATAAAGGGATTCCAATTATTTTAGGAGTGGTTCCCGCTAAAACAAAAACTGATGAGCCTAAGATGATAGATGAAACCAAAATAACAATGATAAGTTGCCTTCCAAGTCTGTTGAGTGTCTTGACTGTTGGGTCCATACCTTCGTGCTTTAGGTTGACCCGAAGTTTCCCTTTTCTAATTAATTTCATTGTCTGACGAAGGTCTGAAGGGAATTCCTCTAAGTAGTTCCCTAAATCATACATAGAGTTTATGATTTTCTCACCTGTTGTTACCGGGTTCCTATCATCAAGAATTCGCTTCTTTATAATTGGCTTTATTTCCTCCATTAATACAATGTCACTATCAAGATCTCTGATGAGTCCTTCTAATGAAAACATAGCGCGTGTAATCAGAAAAAAGTGTGAAGGAATGTGCAATTTATTATTATTCATCACCTGAGTAAGGTCGGTTAGCATCTGCCCAACTTGCAAATGAAAATCTGTGGTGAAGGCGTAATTATTAATATATTCAATTAATTCATACTCCAGGCTTTTTCTATTTTCGAAAACAACTACGTTAGTGAGATAAGAAATCGAATCCATCATTAATTTAACATCCTGCATTTCTATGGCTAGTAACAAATTGCCTAGTTGTTCCATGTCCTTTTTAAGGATAGTCCCCATCATTCCAAAATCAATGTAATAGACTTCGTTTTTGTCGTTAACGATAATGTTTCCTGCGTGCGGATCTGCATGGAAAAAACCATGCTCAAACACTTGTTTAAAGAAAGAGTCTGCAATATTTTTAGCAATAAACTTTGAATTGGATGCATCCCTTTGGTCCAATTTGGACTTGACAGGTTTAATACCATCTACAAATTCCATGGTGAGTACCTTGGTAGAAGTTAGGTCGTCATAGACTTTGGGCGCTTTTATAACCTCTGAATCTTTAAAGTTGTATGAAAATCTTTTTAGATTAATGGCCTCATGGACGAAATCAAGTTCATAATGAATGCTGCTTGAAAACTGATCAACTAAACCAACAGGGTTAAAATGTTTGATAGAAGGCATGCGCTCCGCTAAAATACCTGCAAGACCACGCATTATTTCAATATCTTCCTCAATGGTTTCTCTGATGTCTGGTCTCTGAACTTTGAAGGCTACTTGTTCACCTGAATCGAGTTTTCCTCTGTGTACTTGTGCCATAGAAGCTGAAGCAAATGGAAATTCATCAAAGTGAATAATTCTTTTACTTTGAAAGGCACCAAACTCCCTGTCAATGATTTTCTTTGCAGTTTTTCCTGGGAATGACGGGACACTATCTTGTAGTTTAGAAAGTTCTGCTATCAATTCTGGTGGGAGTAAATCACGCCTACTACTGAGTACTTGGCCAAATTTGACAAATGTAGGACCTAGCTCTTCACAGACTAATCTGATTCTTTCCCATTTGTTTAATTCAGCGGCTTTTTTGATTTTTCGTTTTGGTATAAAAAATCGTAAAAAGCCCTTGCCTTTATTAAAGTGTGAAACATAGTCATCAAACCCGTACTTCAACAAAACCCTAATGATTTGGTTGTATCTACTGATGTGCTTAACCTGTTTTATGAAAAACTGAATAAGTCCCATGTAAAAGTTACTTCGCTTTGTGAAGTTTTTCTAACGCTGTTACTCTCTTGTTTAATGACTCTATTTGATCAGTAGTGGCCAAATGAACGTTTTCATAGAACGATTGACTTTGTTTTAGAATAGTCTCTTCAAGGTCAGACTTAACATTCTTTGCCTTGTCCATTACGTCATCTACGAATTTTTTACCTTCCGCTTCAGTCATTTTTCCTTTTTCGATCCATCCATCGACCATTTCGTTAAAATTTTCGCTTTCAGGTGAAAAAATACCAACTGCTAAGTATGCAATTTTTTTCAAAAGTTCTTTGTTATCTTGTTCCATAGTATTTATTTTAATTACAAGATTAGTGCAATCTAAAGCTTTGTAAGGTGATATAAGTCAGTATTTTATTTGATTAATGTTGTCTCTGTGCTACCAATACAATATGTTTTGTAACGTTTGGAAGTGTCAAATTCTTTGAAACCAACATTCAATAGTCTATAACAATTTTTAAGAGGTTTGCTTAATTCAAAAAATAACAAGACCTTTAAACCATGACATTTGAAGAAATAGGATTACGAGAAGAGATATTGGAAGGCTTGGATGCCATGGGTTTTGAAAAAGCAACACCCATCCAAGAGCAGGCCATACCAGAAGTACTAAAAGGAAGAGATATTATAGGATGTGCGCAGACAGGAACTGGTAAAACAGCTGCTTTTATTCTGCCAACTCTGAATAAAATATTGGAGAAAGGTTACACTAATACAAGTACGTTAATAATTGTTCCCACTAGAGAGTTAGCACTGCAAATCGACATGCAAGTTCAGGGTTTGGCCTACTTTACAGGAGCCACATCAATTTGCTTATATGGTGGAGGTAAAAAAGGAGATTTAGTAAGAGATAAAAAGGCGCTGAGTCAAGGGGTGGATATTATAATTGCCACACCTGGAAAGTTGATTTCTCACTTAATTATGAATACCATTAACACAGCTACAATTGAAAACCTAATCTTTGATGAGGCCGATAGAATGTTGGACATGGGATTCTATGAAGACATTTGTAGAGTAATTACGTTTCTACCTGCAAAGCGTCAAAATTTAATGTTTAGCGCCACAATGCCGCCTAAAATTAGAACGCTAGCCAAAAGAATCTTAACTGATCCTGTGGAGGTTAGTATTGAAATTTCTAAACCTTCTGAAGGTGTAGATCAACAAGCGTTTGTAGTTTATGACGCACAGAAAACACCATTGATTAGTCAAGTTATTAAGGATAAGCCTGAATACAATAGTATTTTAATATTTACTTCTACTAAAAGAAAAGTAAATGAAATAGTAAAAACACTCAGTAAAAACGGTGTTGCAGCTAAAGGCATTTCATCAGATTTGGAACAAGCAGAGAGAGAAGAAGTGTTAATGGATTTTACTACTAAGAAAACCAGAGTTTTGGTTGCAACGGATGTTATCAGTAGAGGAATCGACATAAAAGACATCAACTTGGTCATCAACTATGACGTGCCAAAAAACCCTGCGGATTATGTGCATAGAATCGGAAGAACTGCAAGAGCATCCACTACAGGAGTAGCCATGACGTTAATCAATCAGGACGACATGCATAAGTTTAGAGGTATCGAAAAATTAATTGACAAGGAAGTGCCAAAATATCCACTACCAGGTGACTTAGGAGATGGACCTGAATGGAAGGCTAAATCTGATTTTAAGAAGAAGCCATTTAACAAAAAGAAGAAGTTTTACAAGAAAAAAGGATAGACTAATGTCTACCCCAAACTGTAATTATTGCTTTCCCTTTTGGATTTGGTTTAGTGATGTAATTAAACACAATTTTCTTAATTATTCTTTTGTTTCCGGGAAGATCCAAAATTCTTGATTCTGTTCCTGGAGCAAACTGCTTATTCACTTTGAAAAATTCAGTTTGCCCGTTGCCAAATACTACCTTAACTGAAATTACTTTAACAGGAGCAGACAACACTTTAAATTTTACAGCAGTAAAAGCTCCATCTTTTGCTGTTACCATTAGTTCATCATGGTCCAACTTCATGTTAACCGTCTTTGTGCCTAATTTTTCCCATTTTCCCACATTTTGATCTACGGGGATAGAGAATTGCATTAGTAGCATGCTTAATACAAGTGTAATTGGGATGTAAATTAACTTTGTCATAATTATATTTTTTGATTCTGTAGTAAGACTCCGATAATTTGAAAAGGTTTAATCCTGTTTTAATAATATTTCGTACGCTTTGTTAATTCGAAACATTTGTTTTCTGTGAAAAATCATTTCCATTGAGGAAAGGTGAGGATTTGCATCTGGATGATGTTTTTTCATCAATTTGCGATATTGTTTTTTTATATCGATTTCAGTAGCGTCTTTTAGCAACCCAAAAATGGCTAAAGCACGTAATTTTTGATTGTATCGGGTAGCGTTAATTGACGAATTAAGTTTTTCCAATTCTTTGTTTCTAAATGTTTTATTCCACATTTTATATTTGTCAAGCAGTTTAAGAAAAGCCAGATCATCTATTTTGAAATCTAGACTCAGTTGGTGGATGAAAGACAATTCTTCGTCAGTCAAAGAACCATCCGTGCAGGCTACTTCAAAAAGAAAGGTTAATAATTGAACTGTGTCATTTTTCGTTGAGAAAGCGTTGAGGTCAGCAATTAGAAGCCCCCAATCAACTTGTTTCAGGTCAATTTTTGTGATGCTTTCGCATGCAATGCTTTGCTGACTTTCACTGAAGAAGTGCTTAAATGTTCGCTTTATTTTATGTTCTTCAAAATAGGTGAATTGACCATCAATATTGGAAAGAAATGCCGTGATAACAATCAATTGCCAGTCAAAAGGGTGAAGTTGTTGGAACTCTTGTAAAGAATGAGTTTTGAGGATATGTTGTTGAATGTAGGTCAAAATGCTTTATAGTTCGTTTCCAACAAAAATAGGATTATTTAACAACCCTTATGTACTAATTTCTATTCAAACAAGTTGAGGTTAATAGATTGTCAAATCATCTAAAGGAACCATTGAAAATCTTGTTTTCTTTGTATTATACCCAAAAAGAGGAAATATTTTAATGAGTGGATTAAAGAAATTAGCAGGTCAAACGGTTATTTACGGTGTAAGTAGCATTTTGGCGCGGTTTCTTAATTTCTTGCTTACGCCTTTTTACACAGCTGAAGGGATGTTCAACCCTGGTGAATTTGGCGTTATTACCGAAATGTATGCTTACGTTGCCTTTCTGATAGTTTTCTTAACCTTCGGTATGGAAACTTCCTTTTTCAGATATTCTACCAAAGAAGGTGTAGACAAACAAACTGCCTACAATAATTCTCTCTATTCTGTTACTTTGGTGGTAGGTGTTTTTGTACTGTTGTCAGTTGTATTTGCGCAACCTATTGCAAATTGGTTGGTTTATCCAGAGCACTCGGAATATGTTATTTGGTTTGCAATAATTGTAGGTTTGGACGCTGTGGCTTCTATTCCATTGGCAAAGTTGAGAAAAGAAAACAAAGCCAAAAACTTTGCCTTGATCAACGTGGCTAACGTAGCAGTAAACATAGGTTTAAATCTCTATTTTTTATGGTATTGTAAAAGCAGTTTTGAGGCAGGAAACACCAACTGGTTAATAGACTTTACATACAACCCTTCTATTGGAGTAGGCTATGTATTTATTGCAAACCTGATTGCAAGTGGTGTTAAATTTCTACTGCTAGGTGGCCAATTAAAAATAAGAGGAACCTTTGACTTTCAGTTATTCAAGGAAATGTTTAAATATGCCTATCCAATGCTGTTTGTGGGGTTGGCATTCATTATAAATGAGACTTTGGATAGGTTAATGCTTAAAAGTTTGCTTACAGAGTCCTACATGGATAAAGACCCGACCTTATCATTTGAAATGGCTACGGAATCAGCACAAACTCAGTTGGGTATTTATGGAGGTAATTATAAAATAGCCATGATTGTAAGTATGTTTTTACAAGCTTATCGCTATGCGGCTGAGCCTTTTTTCTTTAATCAGGAAAAAGAAAAAGACTCAAAGAAAACTTATGCTAAAGTAATGAACTACTTTGTTGTAATTGTGGCGTTAATGTTTTTAGCAATCTCCATGAATTTGCAGATTGTAAAGTACTTTACACCGAGTTCAGTTTATTGGGAAGGGCTTGTGGTGGTGCCTATTTTACTTGCTGCTAATGTTTTATTAGGGATCTACACTAATCAAAGTATTTGGTATAAATTATCTCACAAAACCTATTATGGTGCATTAATAAGCCTTGTAGGAGCTGTAATTACAGTTACGATTAACTTATTACTAATACCGATATATGGGTATTTAGCATCAGCATGGGCTACGTTCATCTGTTATGGTGTAATGGTAACCATGTCATATATTATGGGACAAAAGCATTACCCTATACAATACAACTTAAGAAAAATTGCAGCTTTTGTTCTGCTCGCATTTGGACTGTTTATGATAAGATGGAGAGGTGATTTTTATTCAGATTTTAATTGGATTCAATTTATATATAACAACACATTAATTTTAGTATTTGTTGGTGTTGTATTATTTTTGGACAAGTCTATGATGGGAATGATTAGACGCATAATCAAACGATAAATTATGAAAGTAGAAATAATCAATAAATCAAAACACGCAACACCACACTACGCAACAGATTTATCTGCAGGTATGGATTTACGCGCTAACATTGACGAAATAATTATTTTAAAGCCATTAGAGCGAAGATTGATTCCTACAGGACTAAGTATTGCTTTACCTGATGGTTTTGAGGCACAAATACGACCTAGAAGTGGATTAGCCTACAAAAAGGGTATTACCGTATTAAATTCTCCAGGTACAATTGACGCTGATTATAGAGGGGATGTAGGGGTGATCTTAATCAACCTGTCCAATGAAGATTTTGTAATTGAAGATGGAGAACGTATTGCACAAATGGTGGTAGCACCTTATACTAAGGTGGTATGGGAGGAAGTGTCTAACCTTTCGGAAACAGTAAGAGGTGAAGGTGGATTTGGCAGTACGGGAAAAGAGTAGTTGTCCTTGGTTTTTGCTTTTTTATAAGAGTTTATAGCATTTATAATCATTGTTATTAGACAAATAGATTATTTTGTTACATTTGGTACATTATTTAACTAAAACTTAAAATTATGAATGATATTTCTATGAGAGGAGGGCTTCTTGAAGTGAATCCTGGTTTAGCGTACACAATTATTATCGTAGGTCTTGCTATTGCGATTGTAATGATTATTGGAATGTGGAAGGTATTCACAAAAGCAGGAGAGCCTGGTTGGGCGGCACTTGTTCCAATTTACAATGTTTATGTAATGGTAAAGATTTCAGGTAAACCGATGTGGTGGATGGCAGTTATGTTGCTAGGAGGAATTATTCCTATTGTAGGAGCAATTGCTCAAATTGCTGCATCTATTGTAGTTGGTATTGGAACTGCTGAGAAGTTTGGTAAATCACAAGGATTTGGTGTTGGAATGGGGCTTTTAGGGTTTGTTTTCTATCCAATTTTAGGATTTAGCGATGCACAATATGAAGGTGCAAATAGAGCTAGCAATTCAGACTTGTTGGATGACGTAGTTTAAACTTCAATTAGTATTATTAAAAAGGGTGAAATAGATTTCTGTTTCACCCTTTTTTGTGCTTAATCTTCAATTACGACAACTTTTGTTTTCATTTTTGTGTCGGAAGTTTGGTCGATATCTAACTCGATATCTTTCATAGCGTTATCTAATGCCTTTTTGATTTTGGCTTTTGTTTCCTCATCAATTCCTTCCAGTTCAGGATCGTTTAAAATTTCTTCTAAATCAAAATCAATAGATGAATTGCTTTCCATTTTCTTGATAATTACTTCTGCACCCTCAGGATGTTCCATATTTTCCAAGTCGTTTTCTAACATGTATTCCTCAGCTTCAACACCAGTTAAAACTTTAATTTCCTCTTTTCCGTCTTTGGTTGTGGTTACAGTAACGGTAGTCTCACCATTAACAGTTTCTGCTTTGACTTCTTTATTAATTGATTCTGTAGTTTCATTTACTTTTTCTTCTTGGGTACAAGAAGAAATAGCAAGAGTGGCAATCATTAATCCGGAGTAAATAATTTTTTTCATAGTTCTATTTTTATAGGTTTATGATGCTAAAGTATGCTAACCAGATTGCAGGGTATGTTAAAGACAGGTTAAAAAGTGTTAAGACAGTTACTGTTTAACAATTTTAAACACTGATGAGTGTGCTTTATCTTGCATACTAATTAAATAAATTCCTGAATCATACTTGGTTAAATCAACCATTGATCTGCCAGATAAGTTGGAAATAGAATTAATTAGTTTTCCGTTAATGTCGAAAACAGAAACAGAGAACAATTGGACCCCTTTCGAATCAAAATTTACAAATCCATTTGTTGGATTCTCTCCTGTAATTGAGAACCAATCTTCTGTATTATTTATTGGATCAATAGAAACTAAACTAGCTTTCTCATACTTACTGAAAAATTCCCAAATGACTTCACAAGCATTGAAATCTCTATTGGTTACACCTATCGTAAATGGAGCATCAGGCCAGGTGTGAGCGCCATCAATAATTTTGTAGTGAACGACTTCTGATCCGTTATCGCCTCCTAGGTATTCGTATAATTCTGCTGTGCAACCATCTGCTGTGTTGATGTCTGGTAGTGCTGTAAATATTGGTGTGGAGCCACAATTATTATGTCCTACCCAATAGTTGATTACTGAGTCAACACTAAGAAAATAAGCATCACCACTGTAGTTAACGGTAGGATCTGCTGTTCCGTGAATTTGCATAACCGGTACAGGTCTTGTCACTGTGTTGGCTGGTATTTGAAGCGTAGACATTGTACCAGTTACTGATGCTACAGCGGCAATACGACTATCTAGTTGGCCCGCAAGCGTTAAACTCATAAAACCACCATTACTCATACCGGTACTATAGATTCTGTCTTGGTTGACAGTATAACTGTTTGAAATAGTATCCAAAAGGGCATTTATAAACCCAATATCATCAACTCCGGTAGCCCAATTGGCATTCCAGTGAGAAGTACCATTACCATCTGCTATTCCTAATGGAGCCAGTATTAAAAAATTAGCAGTATCAGCAATAGGTTTGAAATTCGCATAACTCATTTGTTGAGTATTATTGCTTCCATATCCGTGGAGGTTTAGGACCAAAGGTACGGGAGTCCCTGGTGTGTAAGTTGCAGGAACATACATTTGGTAGGACCTAGCCTCTCCATCGTAGGTGAAGTTTCCCGTAATTGTTGATTGAGCGCTAAAACTAATAAATAGCACTGATAATATGGATGTTAGAATTGTTTTCATAAACCAAATATACTTAAATAAATGCTAATCCTTGCATTGATTATAGGTTTGAAATTAAGCGTCAAGACTAAGAACTTAATAAAAAAGGGGCTGAATATTATCAGCCCCTTTTTATTTTGGATGTAAATGTTTGTTTACTGTTTAACTATTTTAGATTGAAACAACCCGTTAATAGTAGTAATATTCACAATATAGATTCCATTTGGAAGATCTTCTATGCTGATTTGATTATTTACTGTTTGAATTACTAATTGTCCAACTGAATTGAAAACTGTAACATCTTTTATAGGAGCATCACTGTTGATTCTTATCAACGTAGATGCTGGATTTGGAGAAACTTGTACATTATTCATTTGCGTATCTTCTATTTTGCTCGAGTTATTAGTACATTCTAATTCGCTTTGAATTAGTTGCATAGATCCAGATCCAATCCATCCACCGGTAAATCCATTACCGCTTTCGTCAGGAATCGAGTTAGCGGATGCGTTTTCAAAATTATAATATAACATTAAGTCATTTTCACTACCTGAAAGACAAACATTCATACTATCCGCGATTTGAGATTGACTTTTGGCACGATTCCAGAAACGAATATCATCCATACTGCCTTGAAAATATTCTGGTGCTCCTGCTCCATTATGGTCTTCTCCAATTCCCCAGTTTTGACCGTAAATAGCCATGTTGCTGCTTGTGTGAGTTGCAGTTGCTACATTAATGCCGTCTACATATATCTTTGCTGTTTGATCATTCCCATTAAAAGTAAAAGCAACATGTTGCCAAGTGTTTAGCGCAAGTACATTTGGTGCTTGCAAATTAATTGTCTCTATGTCAGTTTTAATATATAGTCTTAGATTCTGACCATTGTCAGTGGCATTATATGTGTCAATTATGATTAATCCATTGGGAGCTCCTGTCCCAGGAAATTTGGTAAACAATCTACGATAGTTATTTGCACTAGGATTAATCCATGCTTCAATGGTCATCTCGCTCGCAAACTGCAGTGGGGACCCTATATTTATTAATTCATCAACTCCATTAAACTGAAGGCCTTTTTTCCCGTCAGTTGAGCTTGTAGGGTCAATATTCACACAATCTGTTGTGTCGGAACAATCAAATTTATTTACTACACAGGCATAATTTCCAGCAGTAATAGGTGTAAATGATTGATTTATTTCTCCAACTATAGCTGCATTACCATTGTCACAATTTATCCATTGGTAAACAGCGTTATCAGTTAAACTACTATATGTGCTACCAAAACCACTCAACAAAGCATCAAAACCGCAGCAATAAGCTCCGATGTCCCAAAGATCATTTGTTACATTATTGATAGTTCCATTGTTAGTCCCTAAACCATAAGCATAGTCAAAAGCTGATTGCTCATTAAAAGTATAGTTTAATACTAAATTTGGTTCATTATAAGGGTAATCACATGCAAACATGCCGTCAGATATTTCTTGTTGGTTTTTATCAACAGACCAAAAGCGAATTTCGTCTATTAAGAAATCCACATCAGTATTTGGGACGTTGTCATTATTTCCATCTGCTCCTATTCTTACTGTACTGTAAAGAGAATAGTAGTTTACACTCCAATTAGGAACACTTCCTGTTTGAACTCCATCTAAATATGCAAACTGATCTCCAGTTAAATCATTGTACGTAAAAGCAACATGATGCCATTGACCTGGGGTTAAATAATGTGAACCAGTTATACCTATTCCACCAGACTGTCCCAGAACAGATGTTTTAACCGAAAGGTTCTCAATTCTAAGTTTTATACCTCCCCAACCACTATTGTTTCCATAAACTTCGTAAATATTGAACACATCACTGGACGTTGCGCTAGACGGTAGTTTTATCCAAGCTTCAATTGTGAAGAAATCGGATGTTTGTAAAGTTCCAGAATTATTAAGTGTAATATACTGGTCATCGTTATTCCCCATACCACTTAAAGGAGCATTCATTACTTTAAATGAATTATTCTCTGGGTCTTGAGCAAATCCGAAAACGGAAATTGCCGCAAAAAATAAAGAAAATAGTTCTTTTTTCATTTTTGATATTTTTTAATTTATTGAAATTGTTTTGCCACAATCAGAATTAGAGCCACCTCCAATGAACTCCCCTTTTTTATTCCAGGAAGTACCGTTTAGGTAACATCTATACATTTTGGTATTACATTTAAAACTTCCAGAACTTCCTTTTGAAATTCTTGATGAAGTTCCTAGTTCGGTGATAACATAAATGTCATCATTAGTGTTGTTTAGAATTTTAAAATTCGAAGCTGTGTTCCCTCCAGATTTGGCGGCCTCATAATTTCTTTGGTTTTCTAAGATTCTCTGCCCCTCTTCAGTCTTCCAATAGGCATCATTAAGCGCCTTAATTTCCATTTCCACCGTCTTTATAGCCCATTCTCTTTTTCCTTCAGCACCTGGGTTTTCCGCAATCCATTTAGGATATACTTCTTTGTGTTTAGCAACGGATTCCATAAAGTAAGTTTTTAGTTTTTCCTCGTGACATACTTCCTTCATTTTTTTCGGAGCTGCAAAGGTTTCTTTTGCCACAGCTAAACCCTTCAAGTCTCCCTTTTTAAGAATTCTAGAAATTTGATAATTTTCATGATTTTTCCAATTAGTAAGAATGTATACATAGTCCTCTAAAAAAACTATTCTTTGTGATTCTTTGAGGTCTAATGCGTGATATTTTTTAACCATTTCTTCGTTTCCTGAATAGTTTGCTTTTACGTATGTAATTACATGACCATATTCAGAAGGAACATACATTTCTTCCGTATTTGATTCCGGAATAGAATACGTAATTTCTTTACATTCATGTTCGAAATATGGCTCCACCTTTAAATAGGCTTTAAATGTGGAAAATCCATATACATATTCACCATCAACAAGATCTGCTGTGTACATGGCAAAAGTTCCTCCGCCCATGTTTTCAGCAGCGACTGTTTGATCTGATTGACAGAAACTAACCTGAAATGCATTGGACAATAATAATAAAGCAATAAGTTTTTTCATGATTTTATTTGATTTTGGACAAATCAAATCATACTTCTACATTTTGTCAAATAGGTTTTACGAAAGTTGGGAATGATTTTATGAAAATAAAAATCATTAATATTGAGGAAGTGGTGAATTAAATCAAAACTTCAAAATCATCTATTTTGTTTTTAGATATTCTTGCTGTATTATTTTCAATTAATAGAAGTTCTAGTTTGGACGGTTGATAAGATACAAGGTGCTCTTTATTAATTATCCAAGATTTGTGTGTCCGAATGAAGCAATTATTTTCTGATAAAACGCTTTCAAAATATTTTAAATTTTTACTAACGGTAATTTTAATGTTGTTTTTCATGTTTATAATGGTGTAAGCACCCTCTGCTTTAAACGTGATTATATTCTTTAATTTTAATATTTGTTTTCCTCCAATTTCAGAGATTACAATTTTTGATGTTGAGTTTTCTGATAAATTTTCCAAAAGTGATTGGTACATTTGGATTTCATTACTTTTATCAAATAGTTGTTTAACTTTTTGAATAGAATCGTAAAGCCTTATTCTATTAATTGGTTTTAGAATATAGTCTACAGCACTAATTTCAAATGCTTTTAATGCATATTGGTCATAGGCTGTTGTGAATATAATTTTGAAATTTATTTCGTCAAAGAAATTTACGATTTCGTATCCTGCAAATCCTGGCATTTCCACGTCTAAAAACACCAAATCTGGAGATTGTCTTTTGATTAGTGTCACCGCATCAGGAAGATTACTGGCCTCGCCAATCACTTTTACCGGTGTTGGAGACTTTGAAAGTAGAGAGCCTAAAACATTCCTTGCACTTTTTTCGTCATCAATTATTATGGCTTTCAAATGTTCCATTATATAAAAGTAAGTAATACAAACAGATCTTATGCAAGGTCTTTACGTAAATATCATTTCAATTTGTATAGAACAAATAAATCAGAAAAGTTCTTTAAAAGGTATATTGATTATGACTTTTGTGCCTTGCTCTAAATCAACGAATTTATAGTAAGTTTGAAGTGACATTTTTTTGTTGAAAAGATGGATTCTTTGATTAATAGCTTTAGTTCCGAAAGATTCATGTTTATATCCCTTTCGTCTCTTAATTTTTTCTGACTCTTGCCTACCTATGCCATTGTCAGTGATTTCACAAATAAGTTCTTTGTCAAAAGTGAATTTTATGAATAGTTTTTTCAGACCGTGTTTGTGCAGTAATCCATGAAGCAAGGCATTTTCTACAAAAGGTTGAACAAGTAGAGACGGTATTTCGATGTTCTTACTTCCTTGGTATATAATAGAATACTCTAATTCCTCTTCAAATCTTAATTTCTCTAAGTTTAAATAAACTTCTAAAAAGTTTAGTTCTTCTTGGATTGGGATGAAATCTTTTCCTGAATAGTTTAAAGTATTTCGAATCAATTCGGAAAAAAGAACGAGGTAATCGTATGACTTGTCTGTTTCTTGCTGAAGAACTAAGTTTTGTATTGAGTTGAGTGAATTGAAAATAAAATGAGGATTCATTTGTGATCTAAGTGCTGCAAGTTGAGAGTTTTGAAGTTCAATTTCAGCTATTTTCTTTTTCACGTTGGCTTCGTTGATTTTATTTAACTGTTTAATTCTAATGAAATAAAATAGACTAACAACAATTGCAACAAAAACTATTATCAGTAAATAGAACCACCATTTAGTATAGTAAGGACTGTTTATTTGGATAGTTAATATCACGGGTGATAATTTAACATTTCTGCATGTTGGAATAATTTGAAGTTCATATGAGCCAGGAGGAATCGAGGGGTATGAAATTTTAAAAAACCTATTATCAGCAGTTTGCCAAGAATTATCTAAACCAATTAATTTATATTTTATTTTTATTTGATCTTGATGCAATAATGAGTTACAATTATAAAAAATATCTAATTGATTTTGATCATGTTTAAGCGCTGTGAGAGTTTTAGAATTTACATTCTCACCATGCACTTTTATGCTATCAATCATAAAATCAAACTTGATTTTATCTTGATAACTTTCAGTTGGTATTATCGTAACTTGGTTTTTACTTAGTACATAAACATTACTTTTATTTAAATCAAAATCGCTTATTGAATTACTGAAGTAATCGTAAGTTGGCCCAAAGTAGGTGATAGTTTTTGTTTTTAAATTAAGTTTCTGAAGATCCCTTGAGGTTAGAAAAAAAAGTTGGTCATTCACCTTCTTTAATTTTAATATTTTTAATGAACCGTTTAAATTATTTAAAGGATTTATTTGAGAAACAATTTTGTTGTTGTAAATGAATAATAGCCCATGATCTTCTGTTGCTGCAATAATTGTGTCTCCATCAACCTCTAAATCAATGCAAGCAACATGGTTTCCTTGGCTAAGAATTGTATCAAGTTGTTCCCCATGTAAACGAAATAAGCTTGTAGCATTTCCAAAGTATAGTGACTGGTTTTGCGCAACGCATACAGTTCTGAACCTTTCAGGTTTTAAAATGAGTTTATAAATATTGTTGTCTTTCCATAATTCCCATTTATTATGATTTTTAATATTTCCATATTTGAAAACGCCAGTGGATGTTGCTACGTAGGAGGTATTAGACAATGAGTCATGGTGAAAGTCCTTTAAAACGCCTGCGTCACTACAGAATGGATCGAAAATAAGATGGGGGATTGGTGTTTTATCTTGAGCGGTGATGTCATAATAGATTTTATCCATGGTTCTTTTACTGGTATGAATAATTTGCTTAAAAGCATTGCTTGACTTTATTATTTCTCCATTTTTTGATGAAACATAGAAGGATTCGTAACTGTCGCAGGTAATACCTCTTAAAGGGTTTTCAAATGCTAAACTTTTTATTGCTAGATTAGGAATAATACATATTCCATTACCAAAGGTTCCTAGAACTAAAACTCCGTTTTCTGTTTGTGAAGCAGATGAAATAAAGATGTTTTTAAATAAAACCGAAGTGCTTATTAGGGAATCTTCCTCCATGAATAAAATACGAGCACCTAATTTGGGGTTAATGGCCAATATTTTGTCATTTTGAAGGTGTACATATCTTTCACCAGGTATTTTATCAACTTTGATTATTTTTCCCTCCAAACTTCTAATTTCACCATCCTTTAATGCTAAATATTTATAATTTTTAAACTGAAGTAAGGAATATGCCGCTTGTGATTTATCCTTCAATAAATTGTTAGGGTCTAACTCAATGTTTTTCAAGTTGTTATTTTCATATACTAATGCGGAGTCTAAATTTATATCGCAAATTAAATGTGTGTTATCGGTAATTTTTTGAATGGCATAATATTGACACATTACCTTGGTTTCGCATGATGGCACTCTTAGTACGTCATATGGCTTATGTGGAATTAACTCAATTATAATTTTTGAAATGATGATGATTTTACCCGAATTCGTTATAAAAAAGTTAAACTGAAACCCTAAAAATGACTTTTCAATTTTGAAAAAATATTCAATGTTATCTCAATTTAGCTTGAAAATTCGCCAAGATAGATTGAATGTAA
>CAJYBK010000028.1 GCA_913064955.1 uncultured Flavobacteriales bacterium | reverse complement strand
CACAGTGCATGATGTTGGGTGAAAGTAAAAAATACCGAATACGAATGTCTGGTGCACTGTTAGTGTTAAGTAATGGGATAGGTCTTGCCGAGGTGTTGCTAAGTGAAGATCCTAAGGGTGTTCTGTTGCTTACACCTTTAAACCTTTTGATTAGTGCGGGAGTTTTAAGTGCAAACCATTCTAAATGGACCAATAAACAAATTTACATGCTTATTGCTGTTGCTATAGTCGGATTTTTTATGGAGGTAATAGGCGTCAAAACGGGGGTGGTTTTTGGAGAGTATTTCTATGAAGATACCTTAGGCTGGAAGTTGATGGATGTGTCTGTGATTATTGGCCTAAATTGGGCATTGTTGTGTTACTTCGCTATATATACATTCGATAAGTTTATAGATAATAAACTCTTGCTTGCGTTGATTTCTTCTTTGTTTTTAGTGTTTTTAGATTTGTTAATAGAACCAATTGCCATTCAATATGATTTTTGGGAATGGAAGAGCGAGGAGATACCGGTGCAAAATTTTATTGCTTGGTGGTTGCTTGCTTTTATTTTCTCCTGGGGTATTACCTTTGTAAAAGATAAAAGTCAAAACAAAGTAGCCATATACTTGTTGGTGATTCAGGTGTTGTTTTTTGGAATTTTAAATTTAGTCAAATGATTTATTTGTTATATGCTTTAATTGTAATTGCGACCTTCTTTTTTATGGAGTTCATGGCTTGGTTTACGCATAAGTTTATCATGCATGGTGTCATGTGGTATTTTCACAAAGATCACCATCAACACGAACCAGGTTTTTTTGAAAAAAACGATGTTTTCTTTTTAATATTTGCCATACCAAGTTGGCTATGTATAATGTTAGGGATGATGAATTTCAATTACTTTGTAGTTTCTATTGGTGCTGGGATAGCAGTTTATGGTTTTTGCTATTTCTTGGTGCATGATGTGTTTATTCATCAAAGGTTTAAATGGTTGAGAAACACCAGTAATAGTTACTTTATGGCTTTGAGAAAAGCACACAAAATTCATCACAAGTATTTAGGAAAAGAAGATGGAGAATGTTTTGGGATGTTAGTGGTACCTCCCAAGTATTACAAAGAAGCATTTTCAGCAGTAAAAGCCAAAAAGAATCAGACTAAAGCCAAATCTTAATGCAGTACTTATATCTATGGTTGAATATTTTTTCCATTCTTGGTCCTTTGGCATTGAGTTTTGACCGTAGAGTTGCATTTTATAAAAACTGGAAACCGTTGTTTCTGGCTATTGCAGCGATGATGTTGGTTTTCATTCCTTGGGATGTTGCTTTTGAAGTGAATGGCATTTGGGGTTTCAATGATGACTACTTGTGTGGAATAAGAATTTTCCATTTACCAATAGAGGAATGGCTGTTTTTTATTACAGTTCCTTACGCGTGTGTCTTTATATATGAATGCGTAAATTATTACTTAAAGGATTATCTGTCCAAAGTAACGAAACCAATTTTGTGGGGATTGGCTATCCTGTTAATAATTGTTGCTTGTCTTTATTATGATAGAGTATACACTTTTTATAATTTTCTAGGTACAGGACTGTTACTGGTTTTTGTTTTAGCAGTGATTAAACCAAAATATATTAGCAAGTTTTTCATGAGTTATTTAATTGCACTGGTTCCTTTTCTGCTTGTAAATGGAGTATTAACAGGAAGTGCTATTGAAAGTCCTATTGTTTGGTATAATTCCAAAGAGATTTTGAATGTGAGATTGTTTACTATTCCTATTGAAGATAGCATCTATTGCTTGTTCATGCTGTTGCTTACTACTTTGGTTTATGAGCGATTAAAATTGTTTTATAGTGATAAATAATATTGGTACATTTGTTGTTTAATAGCATGAAAAACAACAAAATATGAAATCAACTATACTCTTCCTATCATTATTACTGTCTTCAATTACTCTTTTTGCGGAAAGCGTAAAATTAAAAATCACTTACAATGGTAATGGTATTTCAGGTCATGATGTGACCGTAATGATTGGTGATGCCGCTATAGGGTCTGGTACAACAGATAGTGATGGTAATGTAACAATTAGTGTTTCTTCATTGCCTTCCAAAAGTATCAACTTAAAAGGTCAAAAGACTTGTGAGGGAGCAAAGAAAAGTTGGGAGGTTAAAGGTTTTGTAACATTGGATGGAAGTAATTATGCCCATCTGAAGATGGAAGAGCCTATTGCGGAAATGGTGGAAGCATCTGGTGGCTTTATGAGTGAAAAAATGATGGTAGCGTCTTATGGATTGGTATGTGCTGGTTCAAGTTCGAGTTCAAGTTCTAAAAGTAATGATGGTGGTAGTTCTGATTCTGGGTCTTCATCTTCAAGTTCAGAATCAAGTTCCATTCTTCCAAAAGCAGAAGCACCGGCTTTGATGACGAAAGAAGAAGCGCTTGCTAATCAAAAAATGAGTTTTGAAAATAAAATTGCCAGTTTAGATAATAAAATGGAGAAAAAGCAAAGCAAAATTTCTTCTGGAAAATATGAAGGTGACAAGAAAATTGAAGCCGAGCAAGATATCGAGGAAATGAAAATTGAGAAAATGATTGCTCAAAATGACCTGGATAGAGTTAACCTTTCCATATCAAAGGGAATGCTAAATAAATCAGAAAGAAATGGTTTCAAAGATGAAGAAAAGAGATTAAAGGAGGAATTGAAAGCATTGAAGTCTGCTCATAAATCAGGAAGTACTGTGTCTAAAGAAGTTAAAGAGGAGAAAGAAAGCGTGGAAAGTACGGTGAAAAAGAACGATAATAAAGACGAAGCAAAGAAAGAAGGTAAAGAAGACGAGGACGATGAGGAGGATGAAGGTCCAGTATTGGTTGTTACCGAAGCAGATTTTGCAGATATGGGTAATATGGATTTGAAGAAAAAGAAAATCTCTTTAAAATCTCTTCTTGGTAAAAGAAAAATGAAACTTAAAACTCGTAAAAACTTTTTAAGTCCAAATGAATTGGCAGAGTTAGAGGCAGAAATTGCTCAAATAGAGGCGTCTTTAGAATTGATTGAAGCGGAAATCGAGAAGAGGGGTGCTGAAAAGGAGGAATAAAATGTTTTAATATCAAAACCAAAATTTCTTATTATAAAATATATGGACCTTTCGAGAATTGCTGCATAAGATGACAATTTGAAAGTTCTTAATTGTCCATTTTCCGCAATTTTGTCAGCAATCCCATCTCTCTATCCAATATTTTCTGCCAAAATTTATGTCAATGTCAGATTTTTTGGTGTGGCACATGAATTGACTATAGGACATTGTTCTGTAATAAGAACGATTAATATTAAATAGAAAATCAAATAAATAATTAGAGAAATGGGAAAAATAATCGGAATCGATTTAGGGACAACCAACTCATGTGTTTCTGTAATGGAAGGAAATGAACCAGTTGTAATTCCTAACAACGAAGGTAAAAGAACTACTCCATCTGTAGTAGGTTTTACAAAAGACGGAGAAAGAGCAATTGGTGATCCTGCAAAGAGACAAGCAATTACTAATCCAATCAACACAGTGTATTCTATTAAAAGATTCATGGGTAACAACTTTGACGAGTGTACTGATGAAATAGCAAGAGTACCTTATAAAGTAGTAAAAGGAGACAACAATACACCTAGAGTATTGATTGATGATAGAAAATATTCTCCTCAAGAAATTTCAGCAATGATTCTTCAGAAAATGAAGAAGACTGCAGAAGATTACTTAGGAACTGATGTGTCAGAAGCAGTAATTACTGTCCCTGCATATTTTAATGACTCTCAACGTCAAGCTACAAAAGAAGCAGGTGAAATTGCAGGTCTTACAGTAAAAAGAATTATCAATGAGCCTACTGCAGCAGCTTTAGCTTATGGAATGGACAAAGCAGGCAAAGACATGAAGATCGTAGTATTCGATTTTGGTGGAGGTACGCATGATGTTTCTATCCTTGAATTAGGAGATGGAGTATTCGAAGTATTGTCTACTGATGGAGATACGCACTTAGGTGGAGATAATGTTGATGAGAAAATCATCGATTGGTTGGCTGAAGAATTCAAAAAAGATGAAGGATTGGACTTGAGAAAAGATCCAATGGCACTTCAAAGATTGAAAGAAGCTGCTGAGAAAGCAAAAATTGAATTATCAAGTACTGCAAACACAGAAATCAACTTGCCATATATTATGCCTGTTGACGGAGTGCCAAAGCACTTAGTAAGAACGCTTTCCAGAGCAAAGTTTGAGTCGTTAATTGATGACTTGATTAAAAGAACTATCGAGCCTTGTAAATCAGCAATGAAAAATGCAGGTTTGTCTAACAGTGATATTGATGAGGTAATCTTAGTGGGTGGATCTACAAGAATTCCAGCAATCCAAGAAGCGGTTGAAAAATTCTTCGGAAAAGCACCTTCTAAAGGAGTTAATCCAGATGAGGTTGTTTCTTTAGGAGCGGCTATTCAAGGTGGTGTTTTAACTGGAGAAGTTAAAGATGTATTGTTACTAGATGTTACACCACTTTCATTAGGAATTGAAACTATGGGAGGAGTTATGACTAAGTTGATTGAAGCGAATACAACAATTCCAACTCAGAAATCACAAGTGTTCTCTACTGCTGCTGATAACCAACCTTCTGTAAACATTCACGTGTTGCAGGGAGAGAGACCAATGGCGAATGATAATAGAACAATTGGAAACTTCTTGCTAGATGGTCTTCCACCAGCACAAAGAGGAGTTCCGCAAATTGAGGTAAGTTTTGATATCGATGCCAATGGTATTATCAATGTAAAAGCAACTGATAAAGCAACAGGCAAAGAGCAAAACATTAGAATTGAAGCGTCTTCAGGATTGAGCGATGATGAGATTCAAAGAATGAAGCAAGAAGCAGAAGCAAATGCTGAAGCGGATGCTAAGAAAAAAGAAGAAATCGAGAAGTTAAACCAAGCGGATTCATTAATCTTCCAAGTGGAAAAAGCAATCAAAGATGCTGGTGATAAACTTCCTGAAGATAAGAAAGGACCAATCGAAGAGGCACTAGCTGAATTGAAAAAAGCTCACGAAGCGAAGGACCTTACTGCAGTAGACGCAGGAATGGAGAAATTAAATACTTTATTCCAAGCAGCAAGCGCAGACATGTACGGACAAGGCGGGCCAGGGGCTCAAGGAGATCCAAGTGCAGATGCAGGTGCTGGTGATGCAGGTTCAGATGAAGAAGTGACTGATGTAGATTTCGAAGAAGTTTAAACTTCGAAGAAGCAAAGTCCCGAGCATTCGGGGAAGAAGTTTAATTAGTATATACATTCAATAAAAAAAGCCTCGGTAGAATTTCTATCGGGGCTTTTGTTTTGTATAACAAACAGCAGAATGACCATGTTGAATACGACTCTTTTATTTGGAAATTTGTTATGCAATAATTAAAATTCAAGATTCCTAATCATCATTTTTTCTACATCTTTGCACTCTAGTGAATATAGAACAACTCAAACATATATTTAATGCTTCTCCTTTGGTGGAAACCATTTGTAACTTTCTTAAGGAAGATGAAGTCAAAATTCAAGCAAAAGGGTTGGTCGGAGCAGCAGAAAGTTTTGTGGCTAACGGTGTTTTTACTAAGGCACCAGGGAATTATTTATTCATTCTCAATGATAAGGAGGAAGCGGCTTATTTTTACAATAGTTTAGAAAGCATTTCAGGAATAGAAAAAGGAACAACTTTACTTTTTTATCCTGCAAGTTATAGACGTCCTTATCAAATTGAAGAAATTGATAATGCCAATGTTGTGCAACGTACCGAGGTGCTGAGTATTATCCGTAAGAAGCGAAAAAATATATTGGTTGTCACTTTTCCAGAGGCTATAGTAGAGAATGTTGTTACTAGGAAAAACCTTGAAAAGAACACTTTAGAAATTGAAGTAGGGAAGAATTACTCGATTGATTTTATCAATGAGTTGCTAATTGAATATGATTTTGAAAAAGAAGATTATATCTATCACCCAGGGCAATTCGCTGTAAGAGGTGGTATTGTGGATATATATTCATTTTCAAATGATTTACCTTACCGTGTAGAATTTTTTGGTGATGAAGTGGAGTCTGTAAGAATCTTTAACCCAGAAGACCAATTGTCCATTCAAACGGTTAAGAAATTTTCTGTGGTGCCGAATGTTTCAGAAAAACTGATTAAGGAAGAAAGAGAATCCTTTTTAAATTACATACCTCAAGACACGAAGATTTGGATAAAGGATTATGAATCTGCTCAGGCCAAAATTGACAAAGGCTATGAAAAAGCAAATTATGCTTTTGATAAAATGGTGTCAGAAATGCGTAGACTTTCTCCTGCTCAATTATACCTTGCGCCATCAGATTTTAAAAGACAAATTGAAGAACATAAAATAATTGAGTTTGGACAAAGATTCTTTTTTAAGGACGCGAAACAAGTTTTGTTTGATCAACAGCCGCAGCCTCCTTTTAATAAGAATTTTGATTTACTTATAGAAGATTTAAACACCAAATCCAAGGCGGATTATATCAATGTAATTTGAAGTAATAGTGAAAGCCAATTACATAGGTTAGATACTATTTTTAATGATATTGGAAAGGATGTTAAATACACTCCGATGTCATTGGACGTTCACGAGGGGTTTATCGATAAGGAGTTGAAAATTGCTTGTTACACGGATCATCAGATTTTCGAAAGATATCATAAGTTCAAATTAAAGGAAGGGTATAAAAAGTCTGAGCAAGCTTTTACCTTAAAGGAAATTTACAACCTGCAAAAGGGCGATTTCGTGGTGCACATAGATCATGGTGTTGGTCAGTTTTCTGGATTGGAAAAGATTGATGTTAATGGAAAAATGCAGGAGGCTGTTCGTCTTTCATACAAAGGAGGAGACATTCTTTATGTTAGTATTCATTCCTTACACCGTATTAGTAAATTTTCAGGTAAAGAAGGAACACAACCAACTCTTAATAAGTTAGGGTCTCCTGCTTGGTCTACGGCTAAGTCGAAAGCCAAAAAACACATTAAAGAAGTTGCCTTTGATTTGATTCAATTGTACGCCAAGAGAAAAGCAAGTAAAGGATTTGCTTTTTCACCGGATAACTATATGCAAAATGAGTTAGAGGCATCTTTTATTTTTGAAGATACACCAGATCAGATTGTCGCAACAGCCAAAGTCAAAGAAGAGATGGAGAAGGATTCTCCAATGGATTTATTGATTTGTGGGGATGTTGGTTTTGGTAAGACAGAGATTGCGGTTAGAGCGGCTTTTAAAGCGGTGCTTGATGGTAAACAAGTGGCTGTTTTAGTGCCAACTACTATTTTGGCATTCCAGCATTTTCAAACTTTTTCGGAGCGGTTCAAGGATTTTCCAGTTACGGTTGATTATGTCAATAGATTTAAGTCGGCAAAGAAGAATACGGAAACTTTCAATAGATTGAAAGAGGGTAAATTGGATATCATTATAGGTACACATAGATTGGCTGGTAAGAACGTTGTGTTTAAGGACCTTGGGCTATTGGTTATAGATGAAGAGCAGAAGTTTGGCGTTGGCGTAAAAGATAAGTTGAAGACTCTAAAGGAAAATGTAGATACATTGACATTGACTGCCACACCGATACCTAGAACTCTGCAGTTTAGTTTGATGAATGCACGTGATTTGACGGTTATTCAAACTCCTCCTCCAAACAGATATCCAATTGATACAATTATTCAGTCTTTTAGTGAAGAAACTGTTCGTGATGCTATCAATTATGAAGTGCAAAGGGGAGGGCAAGTGTATTTTGTAAATAACAGGGTTCAGAATATTAACGAAGTTGCTGGGATGATAAAAAGAATATGTCCTGATGTGAGGGTGGCAGTGGGACATGGGCAGATGGAGGGAAGTAAGTTGGAGGCTGTCATTATGGATTTCATGGAAGGAATGTATGATGTGTTGGTAGCAACAACGATCATTGAGGCAGGAATTGACATCGCTAATGCTAATACAATTATCATCAACAATGCGCATCAATTTGGGTTGAGTGATTTACACCAATTAAGAGGTAGAGTAGGACGAAGTAACAAAAAAGCTTTTGCCTATATGTTTACTCCGCCAATGCATCACCTTACCGAAGAAGCAAGGAAAAGGCTAAATGCAATTGCTCAATTTTCGGACTTAGGTAGTGGTTTTAATATTGCAATGAGAGATTTGGATATTCGGGGGGCCGGAGATCTATTGGGAGGGAATCAAAGTGGTTTTATTACTGATATCGGTTTCGATACTTATCAGAAAATATTGGATGAGGCTATCCAAGAATTAAAAGAAACAGAGTTCAAAGATGTCTTCAAAGAAGAACTCCTCAATAAGCCTTTTGTGGAGGATTGTAATCTTGAAACTGATCTGAACCTAGTGATACCAGATGATTATGTAAATGATGTGGCTGAACGACTTAGTTTGTATCAGGAATTAGATGATTCTAATGCTGCTGAAGATTTGCATAAATTTCAAGCAAAATTGCAAGATAGGTTTGGAGACATCCCTCAAAAAACAGAGGAATTAATAAAGGCTGTTCACCTAAGATGGGTGGCAAAGGAAATTGGTTTTGAAAAATTGGTTTTGAAAAAGAACACTTTAATTGGTACTTTTATAACAGACCAACAGTCTCCATATTACGAGTCGGATAAGTTTACGAAAGTGTTGGAGTATATAAAAAACAATCATCATATTGCTGATATGGCTGAAAAAAATGGTAAATTGAGGATGAGGTATAACAATGTCAAGACGATTAGTGAAGCGCTTGGGTTATTGGATGCCATTATTAAATAAACAGAAACTTTAAATTTGAAGTTATGATATACGAGTTCAATGGACTTAAGCCAGTTATTCATGAAAGTGCATTTATTCACCCTCAAGCTAATGTTACGGGTAACGTTTTTATAGGTAAGGATGTTTATATCGGGCCTTTCTGTACATTGCGAGGAGATTGGGGTAAGATTGTGATAGAAGATGGGTGTAATGTACAGGAAAGCTGCACTATTCATATGTTTCCAGGGACAACAGTTACTTTGAAAAAGGGGGCACATATAGGTCACGGAGCCATAGTGCATGGCGGAACAATTGGCGAGAATTGCTTAATTGGAATGAACGCTGTTATCATGGACGATGTAAAGATTGGAAAAGAGTGCATAGTAGGTGCTCTTTGTTTTGTTCCTGCCAAGATGGAGATTCCTGCTAGAAAAATTATAGTTGGTAATCCAGCTAAAGTTGTGAAGGAGGTTAGTGATGAGATGTTAGGGTGGAAGACGGCTGGCACTAACTTGTATCAACAATTGCCAGATGATTGCAGAAACTCTTTAAAAGAGTGTGAACCTCTTAGGGAAGAAGAACCAAATCGACCAATTCAAGATGTGACTTTGAAAATTTGGAAGGATACTTAAATTGGAGTTTTTAAGTTAAGTATCTTTAAATAATAGCGTAACTTATTCACAAAAAATTACAGCGTCAAAAATTCTTGTTATTTTTCGGCTCTTTAATGAGTTGATTATACATTTATTCATATAAAAAAGATTTTTAAATGAAATTAGGTTTAGATATAGCAGGGGGAGATTTTGCTCCAAACGCCACAATTGAAGGAGCAATCAAAGCATTGGAGTCTTTAAATGAGGGTGATGTTATCGTGTTGATAGGTGATGAGAATATTGCCAAACGGAAAGTAGAGCAATTTGGCGGTAACGTTACAGATTTCAAATATATCCATGCTCCAGATACCATTGAAATGGATGAGCATCCTGTAAAAGCGCTCAAGAAAAAACCTTATTCAAGTATTTCAGTTGGATTTCATATGATGTCAGAAGGAAAGTTAGATGCTTTCTCAAGTGCAGGAAACTCAGGAGCAATGTTGGTAGGTTCAATGTATTCTATTAAGCCAATAACTGGAGTGTTTAGGCCTTGTATTACATCTGTTTTGCCAAAAGACGATGGAGGTGTTGGAGTGATCTTAGACGTAGGTGTAAATGCAGATTGCAAACCTGATGTATTGTATCAATTTGGTATCATAGGTAGCCTTTATGCTGAATTTGTTTACGGTATAAAGAATCCAAAAGTGGCATTGCTCAATATTGGAGAAGAAGAAGAGAAGGGGAATTTATTGGCGCAAGCAACCTATAAGATGATGAAAGATACAACGGATTTCAATTTCGTTGGAAATGTTGAAGGAAGGGATTTGTTTGATAATCAAGCAGATGTTATTGTGTGTGATGGGTTTACAGGTAACGTTGTCCTGAAAGAAGCGGAAGCTTTTTACAAGATGATTGCCAAAAGAAATATGCTTGATGAGTATTTTTCTAGATTTAATTATGAGGTCTACGGTGGCACTCCAATTTTGGGAGTGAACGGTAACGTGTTGATAGGGCATGGAATTTCTTCAGCTGAAGCTATCAAAAATATGTTACTTTTGAGTCGAGATATTGCAAAGGCGGATTTGCCAGGTAAAATAAAAACAGCGTTTAAATGACAAAAATAAGAGCAGCCATTACAGCCGTTCACGGTGAGCTTCCGGAAAAAAGATTAACAAATAAGGATCTGGAAAAAATGGTGGATACTAATGACGAGTGGATTACGTCTCGTACAGGTATTAAAGAAAGAAGAAGAGTATCTGAAGGAGAAGTTTTTTCTGATTTTGGCGCTAAAATAGTGACTAAAATTTGTGAAAAGAGAGGAATTTCGCCTTTAGAAATAGATATGGTAATTGTAGGAACAATTACTGGAGATTACGTTTTTCCAAGCACTTCCAATGTGATCTGCGACAAAGCAGGTGCTAAAAATGCATGGGGTTATGATTTAGCTGCAGCGTGTTCTGGTTTTATCTTTTCATTGACTACTGGACAGCAGTTTGTGGAGAACGGAACAGCAAAAAAAGTAATTGTAATTGGTGGAGATGTAATGTCTAGCATTATCAATTATGAAGATAGAGCTACCTGTATCATTTTTGGAGATGGATTTGGTGGAGTTTTGTTGGAGGCAGATGATACTGGTTTAGGTATTCAAGACGCAATCATGAGAGCAGATGGAAGTGGAAGGGATTTCTTGATTCAAAAAATCGGAGGTTCTGCTGAACCAATTACTGAAGGAAATGTAAACAGCGCTGATAGATATGTTTTTCAGGAAGGAAGAACGGTTTTCAAGCATGCTGTAACTAACATGGCTGGAGTTTCTGCTGAGATAATGGAAAAGAATAACCTAACTGGAGAAGACGTAGATTGGTTAGTTCCTCATCAAGCAAATCTAAGAATCATTGATGCTACCGCAGAAAGAATGGGACTTGGGAGAGAGAAAGTAATGATTAATATAGAGAAATTCGGTAACACAACTGCTGGAACAATTCCTTTATGCCTTTGGGAATGGGAAGATAAATTAAAGAAAGGTGATAATATCGTATTATCAGCTTTTGGAGGTGGTTTTACCTGGGGAGCGATTTACCTAAAATGGGCATATTAGTATAAAAAAGAGTCATTTTTGTGTCAAAAACCACAAAATTGAATGATTTTTTAATGAAAATATATAATTTCGTTTAATAAATATACAAACATACATACGCTATGAAGCTAACAGAAATTCAAGAACTTATAAAATTCGTTGCCAAATCAGGTGTCGAAGAAGTTGAAATTGAACAAAAAGATTTTAAAATATCAATAAAAGCTGAGTCTAAGAAAAAGTCTAAAGACAAAGAAACAGTATATATTCAGCAGCCTGCTGCTGCACCTCAAATTCAAGCAGCTGCGCCTGCTGCGGCTCCGGTTGCTCCGGCAGCACCTGCTGCACCTGTAGCAAGTGCTCCTGTGGAGGAATCAAATAATTATATTGAGATCAAAGCTCAAATGATTGGAACGTTCTACAGAAAACCAAGTCCAGATGCTAAACCATTTGTTGAGGTTGGAGACTCTATCAAGGCTGGTCAAGAGATTTGTATTATAGAAGCAATGAAACTTTACAACAAAATTGAATCTGAAGTTTCAGGTAAAATTGTAAAAGTTTTAGTAGATGATATGTCTCCTGTAGAGTTCGATCAGCCATTGTTCTTGGTAGATCCATCATAAATTTCTCACCCAAATAATATATTATTATGGCGAAAAGAAAGTCAAAAGAGGATTTTATGTTCAAAAAAATACTGATTGCTAATAGAGGAGAAATCGCTCTAAGAGTTATTCGTACTTGTAAAGAGATGGGCATAAAAACCGTTGCAGTATACAGTACTGCAGATAAAGATAGTTTACACGTGAGATTTGCGGATGAAGCCGTTTGTATCGGACCACCTTCTAGTGCGGAGTCTTATTTGAAAATAGCAAACATTATTGCAGCGGCAGAAATTACCAATGCAGATGCTATACATCCTGGATATGGATTCTTAAGTGAGAATGCCAACTTTTCTAGAATTTGTCAAGAAAATGATATCAAGTTTATTGGAGCATTGCCTGAGCAAATAGAAGGAATGGGAGATAAAGCCACTGCGAAGGAAACCATGAAAAAAGCCAAAGTACCATGTGTGCCAGGTTCAGAAGGTATTCTTAAAGATCTTGCTCAAGCAACTAAGATTTCTAACAAAATGGGTTATCCTGTAATGCTGAAAGCTACCGCTGGTGGTGGAGGAAAAGGGATGCGAGTTTGTTGGGATGATGAGACTTTAGCTGAAGGATGGGCAAGTGCTCGTCAAGAGGCTGCAGCAGCATTTGGTAATGATGGAATGTACCTGGAGAAGTTCGTAGAAGAACCAAGGCACATAGAGATTCAGATAGCAGCAGATCAATACGGTAATGTTTGTCACCTTTCAGAAAGAGATTGTTCCATTCAAAGAAGACATCAAAAACTGGTAGAGGAAGTTCCTTCTCCTTTTATGACAGATGCACTTCGTAAGAAAATGGGAGAGGCAGCTAAAAAAGCGGCAGCAGCAGTTAATTATGAAGGTGTAGGAACTGTTGAGTTCTTAGTGGATAAGCATAGGAATTTCTACTTCATGGAAATGAATACACGTATTCAGGTGGAACACACCATTACAGAAGAGGTGATTGGACATGATTTAATCAAGGAACAAATTAAGATTGCGGCAGGACATAAAATTTCCGGTGATGATTACTTCCCAAAAATGCATGCTATTCAATGTAGAATTAATGCAGAAGATCCATTTAATGGATTCAGACCTTCTCCAGGAAGAATTACTGAATATCACAAACCTGGTGGGCACGGAGTAAGAATTGATACACATGCATACGCTGGCTATATGATTCCTCCATATTATGATTCTATGATTTCTAAATTAATTGTGGTGGCGCAAACTCGTCAGGAAGCAATTACTAAAATGAAAAGAGCATTAGATGAGTATATCATTGAAGGCGTGAAGACAACTATTCCGTTCCATCAGCAGTTAATGAAAGATCCTAAATTTGTAGAAGGAGATTTCACAACTAAATTTATGGAAACGTTTGTGTTAGAGCAACCTTAAAAAACAAATAATTAAAGTTAATCCTGGCTACTTTGGTGGTCAGGATTTTTTTTGTCCAAATCACTCCACATAATTACTTTAGAACTATTGGCAAATTGTTCCAGGTCTTTTGTGAAAATGATTACTCCTAAATCGGAGAGCATTAAAAAGCCTCCTCCTCCAAGCGTAAAAGTATAGATAACTGGCATAACTGGAGAAGTACCTAGATACAGTCTGTGCACTCCGAATAAACCTAGACTTAAATTAAGTCCAGTAGCCACTAGTTTAGAGTGGTTCTCTGTTTTCCTTTTACTAATGTCCACATTTCTTCTCTTCTCAAAAAGTATTTGCTCCACTTTCTCTTTGAAGCTGTTTTCCCTTTGACCGAATACAGTAGTAGACAGTGAAAGAATAAGTATGAAGGTGAATATTTTAAGCATAAAAAAACCACACCTATTGGCGTGGTTCAAAGTTATGTATTTATTGCTAATTATTTATTAGCAGCATATAATTCAGAAACTTTAGACCAGTTAATTACATTAAAAAATGCTTGAACATAGTCAGGTCTTCTGTTTTGATAATTTAAATAATAAGCGTGCTCCCATACGTCTAATCCTAGAATTGGAAATCCACCGCATCCAACACCTGGCATTAATGGATTATCTTGATTTGGAGTAGAACAAACATCTACTTTTCCACCTTTGTGAACACATAACCAAGCCCATCCAGAACCAAATCTTGTACCAGCTGCTTTAGCGAAAGTGGCTTTAAATTCAGCAAATGATCCAAAAGCAGCGTTAATTGCGGTTGCTAATTCTCCTGTTGGTTCACCACCACCATTTGGTGACATTACTTCCCAGAATAAAGAGTGATTGTAAAAACCACCTCCGTTATTCCTAACAGCGCCATTGTTCATATCAAGCCCAGTCAAAATATCTTCAATAGATTTTCCAGCTAAGTCTGTTCCTTCAATAGCTGCATTTAAATTGTTAGTATATCCCTGGTGATGCTTACCATGGTGAATCTCCATAGTTTTTGTGTCAATATTTGGTTCTAATGCATTGTGTGCATAAGGTAATTTTGGTAATTCAAAAGCCATAATTATTTTGTTTTTTAGATTAGTAAAATTGTTGAACGTAAAGTTAACAACTGAGATTCAAATAAGAAACAAATAGGGTCACAATTTTGGGAACTATATCTTATCCGTAATCTTGTAATAATATTTGACAGGTAATACTAACTTTGAAATATAGAATCTTCATTT
The DNA here is from genome assembly GCA_913064955.1 of uncultured Flavobacteriales bacterium. Lineage (GTDB taxonomy): Bacteria > Bacteroidota > Bacteroidia > Flavobacteriales_D > Parvicellaceae > Parvicella. The sequence continues at coordinate 6,216 of CAJYBK010000028.1, read as the reverse complement.
GAAAATTAAACTGACATACACCAAAGGTACCTTGTTGCTTATATTGGCCATTTTATTGTGGGTGTTTTTTAATGTAAAGGTTTGGAGTCGGAGTGAAGAACATGGCGGGTTGATTAGTTATGACGTGACAAATTATTATTCCTATTTACCTGCTTATTTTATTCATGATGACTTGACTTTTAGATTTGTTGATCAAGACAGCATTGATTATAGAGGTGAATCTAAGTTCTTTCCATTAGCGGTAGAGGGAACAGACAAGTATGTGGTAAAAGTCACTATGGGAATGTCTTTTCTTTATGCACCATTCTTTGGAATGGCTCACGCAGTAGCTAGTAGTTCTGACTCAATGGAGGCAGATGGTTTTTCTGCAGTTTACGAATTTTTCTTAGGGTTGGCCGGTCTGTTTTATTGTTTTATTGGGTTGGTGTACCTCAGACTTATTTTATTAAAGCACTTTACGGAAATTATTTCCAGTTTAGTTTTGTTAGTCGTCTTGTTTGGAACAAACATGTTCTATTATGCAACCACAGAACCAGCGATGTCACACGTGTTTTCCTTTGCTTTAATATCATCCTTGCTTTATTACGCAATACAGTGGTTGAATAGTCGAAAATGGCCTTACATGGCAGCTATTGGCTTGTTAACTGGTTTAATTATTCTAGTAAGACCTGTCAATATTTTAGTTTTGATTGTTCCCGTGCTATATGGTATTAACACTTGGAGTCTTTTTGTTAAAAGGTGTAAACTATTTTGGGATTATAAAATTCAACTTGGTATAAGTGTAATAATCGCTTTTATCGTATTGCTGCCGCAATTTGTTTTTTGGAAATTAAATACAGGAAGTTGGATTTTTTACTCTTATACAGAAGAGCAAATGTATTTGTTAAATCCTCACATTTGGGATGGGTTATTTAGTTATAGAAAAGGATGGTTTCTATATACACCTGTAATGCTGATAGCCTTTCTCAGTCTTTGTTTTTCATTTCGTAAAAGCCAAAAGTGGTCTTTAGGAGTGTTAGTGTTTTTAATACTTTTTGTTTATGTAACATTTAGTTGGTGGTGCTGGTGGTATGGAGGAAGTTTTGGAGCTAGGTCTATGATAGATGTGTATGCTTTTATGACCTTGCCGTTAGGAATGTTGTTTACGTCTATATCGAATAAAAGATGGATGACATACGGAGGAGTTGGTGTCTTTGTGCTTTTAATAGCCTTAAATTTAATTCAAACACAGCAAAAAAGGTTGGAAATAATACATTGGGACGCTATGACTAAAGAGGCATACTGGGCTACATTTTTAAAATTAGATAATCCTAAGAATTATCAACATTTGTACCTTGCACCCAACTATGAAAAGGCAGTCAAAGGTGAAGACGAATACTGATTTCTTTGAAGATGCGTTATAAATCATTTACTAACCATATCGAATAGATATAAATTGCAATTAATATCAAAAATATTAGCCTATTTTGGTCAAAATGAAAAGAAGGTCTTAATCGGGATTAGCCTCTTGCTATTGTTGATTAAACTTGTTTTGTTGCCATTTTCTGCAACAGTAGACGCTGACGCAGTGTCAAGAGTTTTGATGGCTGAAAAATGGCTAACTGAAGATAATATCATTCCATACGGTGTTTGGGCTCCATTACATTTGTATTTAAATTCATTTATTATTTTTCTTACTCAGGATAGGGTGTGGAGTCCTATCGTGATTAATATTATTTTGTCATGTTTAACTGTATTCCCACTATTTTACTTTACTAAAACAGTATTTTCAGAGAAAGGTGCAATATTCTCCACTTTATTATTTGTATTGAGTCCAGTTGTCTTCAGAAATTCATTCTTAGCGTTGTCTTCTACTCCTTATGTCTTCTTGGTCATGTTGTCTTTTTACCTGTTGGCAACAGCGATTAAAGAGCAGAAGTGGAAGTTTTATGTTTTATCGGGACTTGTTATCACTTTGGCTGCTGGATTTAGGTATGAAGCATGGGTGTTGATCGCTGTTATGACCTTGATCTCATTGGTAAACAAACAATGGAAAGGTACTGTGCTGTTTTGGTTGAGTGCAATGATTTTTCCGTTGGTTTGGATGGCAATTGGGTTAATCTATCATGGTGACATTCTCTTTGGAGTTTCTGGTGCTTATCACTGGAATGTGGAGTTGCTAGGAGTCAACGAGAATTTGGATGTTGTTGAAAAAATTAAGCGATTTATTTTTTTTCCAATGTCCTGGTTTTTAGTATGTTCTCCTTTTATTGCAGTTGCTATAATTTATACGGTGTATAAAAATGCAAGACTGAAACGCTTTACCAAAAATCAATTACTTTGGATGATTCCTTTCGTCCTTCTTTTCGGGATGTTTATTTATAAATCTATGAATGGGACATTGCTTCTACAACATCGTTTTAGCATATCGTTACTCATATTAAGTGTGCCGTTGTTCTCTTTGTTTTTTGAAGGTAGAAAATTTGAAATCAAGTCCACTTTTTCGATTTTAGCATTGGCATTAATGATTCCCATGTCCTTCTTCTGGAATAGTTTCCATTTTTATCATGGTATCTTTTTTAGTCAAAAACTGAAAACAGCAGTGGAGGAAATACAATTGTCTGAATTCAATCAAACTGAAGCTTTTCCATATTTTGAAGATGACAAAGTTTACGACTGGAAAAAAACAATTTCAGAAGCAAGTCATTCTGATGATGGATTAATTTTAGATTTTGTTTCATGGAGCAATACTTATTACTGGGCACTTCATTCAGGAGTAAAGGAGAAAGGAATTTTTTTTCATGCTGGAACTCCAAATGAAGAGGTGAGGTTTGAGGTGCTGCATGAAGTGCTGACAAAGCAGCCTAAAGGATTGATAATGTTGTTTTGTATGTCTAAGCATTTAGATTATTACGATATCAGTGGTTCCTGTCTTTCACTTAAAGGATATGACAACTTGTATAACTTATCTCTGATTGAAAGTAAGGATGGTTTGAGTTTATACCGTTATGAACTTTGTGATGATTGTAGTAATAGCGAGCCTGACATTGTTTCTTGTATGGACTGTCCGGAGCCAGGTACTAAAGAGAGAATCATAATGGAGATTATGTATAATGATGTAATGATGGCATCGATTAGGATGAAAGCATCCTTAAAGGGGGTTTCTATAGATGAGATGATTGAACTAGATGCACAGTATATTCTGGATCATCAATAGAGTTTTTTGAAGTTCTAAATCTCTTCAAAGTCGATGTGATAATGATCATCATGTAGATGATTAATTAAAGGTGTTAAACCTTTTACAATGTAAATTCCACTTGCTTTTAATTTCTTGCCGTTCGGTGTCTTGAACAAATAATCCTTATATTCAATTTTAATAATGACTTTACTAATTCTCAAGTCTTGTTCCTTAGCAGATTTGTTTAGTTCAAGAATGTGCAATGCAATTAAATCAAAGTCAACTTTCACTTCTTTGTCTTCGGAGTATTCTCCTTTTTCATTGAAACTTAATAAATAGTGATTTTTACCCAAAGTATCTAAGCCGTAATAAGGCTGATTGTTTTTAAGCATTGGCATCATGAAGTCTACACTCAAACCATTCTGATGAGTGCGATGTGGGTATATCTTTCCGCCTTTTTCATTGGATAATTCCATTAAGTAGAATTGGCGATGGGGAGCAAGTGCTTCCATTTTTTTGTAGGTATCTAAAATGGACAATTTTACCTCTTGCGAGGTGAATGCCCTATTAGCTAGATAACTATCATCATCAAAATAAGTAAAGTTGCTTCCTGAATAAGGCATCATTTTTCCGTTGGTTAAAGATCCATCAGAAACAGAACCACTTACTATGCTCTTAAGTAGATTGTCTTCCCAGTTTTGATAGTGTTGTTCACAATCAGAAAGTTGTTCTTCTTTACTTTGAAGAGATGAACTGTTAGGTTGTTGACTTTCTAATTCACCACATGATGAAAGAAGAAGTACAATAATTACAGGGGTTAAAATACCTTTGGTCATGATAGTTAAGATTAATTAATAACTAGTATAATGACCAATTATTGTTTCGCTACAGTTTTAGTTCAAAGTTCTTGTGGTAGGTTTCAACTTTTAGTTTGTTATTATATTTGATTATCGTGCAGTCGTTAAATCGTTTGTCGCATAGTCGTTTGTCCAAAAATTCATAGTCCATTGTAAAAGTCTAGCATCTTTCTACCTTTTTCCTATGATAGCATTTCCAATAAATTACGATGAGCCTTTGTTTCGACCGCCTAGCGAGGGTAAGTCTTTAATTATTCAAGTCACTTTAGGTTGTTCCTGGAATAAGTGCTCTTTTTGCGAAATGTATACTTCTAAAAGGTTTACTGTTCGAAAACAAGAAGATATATTTACTGATATAGAAGCGATGGTTCCTTATGCTAGTCATGTTACAAAAGTGTTCTTGGCAGACGGAGATCCATTGGTGTTGTCGAACAATAGGTTGATTCCAATTCTTAAGAAAATTACACAAACATTTCCTAATTTAAGGCGAATTTCAACTTATGCAACACCTGCCAATATTTTTAAGAAAACGCAAAATGAATTAGTGGAGTTAAAGAATGCAGGACTTACTTTATTGTATGTGGGCATTGAATCTGGTGATAATGAGACACTCAAAATGATTCAAAAAGGGGAGACTAAAGAGAGTGTTATTGCAGGTATCTTAAAAGGACATGAAGCGGGAATCGAAACTTCTGTTATGGTAATTAATGGAGTTGGAGGAAAGGCCTTTTCAGATCAGCATGCAATCGCTTCTGCAGAAGTTTTGAATGCTACTCAACCTAAGTTTGCATCAACCTTAGTATTGACAACTTATAAAGGCTTAGAACATTTTAGGAATAGAATTTTGGGAGATTTTGAAGAGTTAGATTTGTTCCAGCAAATGAAGGAGTTAAAACTTTTTATGGAACATCTCAATCTGGAGCATACAATATTTAGGAGTGATCACGCATCCAATCAGTTGGTCTTAAAAGGGACTTTAGGTAAAGACAAGCAAAAGTTTTTAACTCAGATTGAAAACGCTATTGAAGACCCTTCGGGCAAACTCAGGCCTAAATACAAAGGTTATTAATTAGTTGTAATTCATCAAAGGCACTTCAAGTGCAGAGGTTCAATTTCAAACAGACTTTTATAGTTTTTCCACAATTTCAAAAACTGCTGGGCAATATTCCACATTCTTTTGTAATAAACCAAGCATCTTTTTTTGATTCTTCAAATGTGTATTGGGATAGTCTGCACATGCTTTAGGACGCACATCATAAATAGTGCAGTAGTTTTCTGAATCCAGAAAGGAACAGGGAGTTTCCTGCAATACATAATCGTGATCTTCGTCTATTCTTAGGTACTTTTCAGTAAAAGCTCCCGGCTTCATTCGCAAATGTTTAGCCACTCTTTCTACATCTTTTTGAGTGAATAACGGACCTAAAGTTTTACAGCAATTCGCACAGGATAAACAGTCAATATGAGCAAAAGCTTTATCATCAAGGTCGTTGATTTTCAGATCTAATTTTTTGTCTTTTTCCTTTTTTAAAGAAGCTATTTTCTTTTTAAAGTCTTTGGCATTTTTATATGCTTCTTTTTTAAGTTGTTCTGGTTTTAGCATTAGAAGTCAATCTTATAATAGAATATGGGAAGGAATCCTAATTGTTGATTTTGTACAAATTTTTCTGTTGTAGCAGGTGCATACGTTAGGTTTAGAATGTTTTCTTGGCCAGTTAAGTTAACCAAGTCTATTCCTATTTCGTGTGTTACTTTCTTAGCATTGATTTTGTAATTCAACTTAACATCTGCTCTAAAATAATTAGCGAATTGCTTCTCGTTAAAATTTTCATCTAAAAAGACCACCTCACCTTGTAAGTCTGATGCCACAGTATCAATGTCTCCATATCTTTTACCTCCTGCTGTAGTTACTTTTACGCCTATTCCAAGTGTATTTCTCTCGCCAATAGCAAACTCTTTTCCTGCTAAAAAGTTAACCGCAAAATTACCATTGTAACTAGTGTTTCTTTCTATGTCATCGCTGGCAACATAACGAGAGTTGTAAACAGAACCTGAAACCATTGCGTGCCAGTTTTTACTGAAATATCTTTGAAGTGTAAATTCAACACCATAATTATAGGCTGTTCCATTATTGGCTAAAGTATCAGGAAATAATCGTGAAAATCCTGCTCCAGCATTGACCATTGAAAATGCAGAACGTCTAGT
>CAJYBK010000027.1 GCA_913064955.1 uncultured Flavobacteriales bacterium | reverse complement strand
CCTCTAATTGCTGCCGCTACATGCACAGCCTCCATCATTTCTTCTTCAGAACATCCTTTTTTCAACGTGTCTGAAGTATAAGCGTCAATGCAATATGGACACTGAACCGTATGTGATACTGCTAATGCTATCAATGCTTTTTCTCTTGCTGTTAGGGCTCCTTCCTTAAAAACTTCTCCGTAATAGTCAAAAAACTTATCGGCTAATGGTTTTTGAAATTCTCCAATCTCAGCAAATTTCTTTAAGTCTTTTGATTCGTAATAACTGCTCATCTTATTTTTTTATTAATTCTAATGTTAGTGTTTATAAATTGGAATTCATGACATTTTAAAGTCCTTAATATTAAATTGTAAATCAATATTCCCCATGTATTCATTCACTTCTAGGTTGAAGACAATGTCTACCGGTTTTTTTGATTTTAAAAGTTCCAATTTGTGCCCCATTCTAAATCCAATACCTGAAAATATTTTATTGGTTGTTGGGCATCTCAATGCAAACTTAATATGGTCTTCTCCTACAATTTTACTGTAACCTGTATCGGTAAGGTTGTTCATTCGAAGTACGGGGCGCATATTGTGAGGGCCAAAAGGGGAGAACTGTTCACAAATCCTGAATAGTTTAGGCAGTGGATTCCCCACAATGTCTGGAATTAAATCTTCTCCGGTAATTTCAGCATCTATTCTAATTTTTGGAATAAGTAAATCAGCTGTAATTCTCTCTGAAACATATTTTTCAAAACGTATTCTAAACTCTTCTAAATTTTCTTCCTTGAGACTCAACCCAGCGGCATATTTATGTCCTCCAAATTTGGTGAGTAAATCCGAGCAAGCAGTGATGGCTTCTAGCACATCAAAACCCTTAACTGATCTTGCAGACCCGGTTGCTTCGCCATTATCTATGGTCATTACAATAGTCGGTTTGTAGTGGTTTTCTATTAATCTAGAAGCAACAATACCTACGACACCTTTGTGCCATGATTTGTGCCAAACTACAGTAGATTTAGATTGACGATAAAAATCATCACTTTTAACCAGTAATAGGGCGTCCTCAGTGAGATCCTTGTCGAGTTCTTTACGCTCATTATTGTACAAATTAATTTGATTGACCAAGTCTGTGGCTTGTAATTCATCTTCAACCAATAACATTTCAACGGCAGCGTTGGCATGGCTGATCCTACCTGCAGCATTTATTCTTGGAGCCATTGTAAATACAAGATCTGAAATGTTATTGTCTTTAGTTTTATTGTTGTTCTCCAATAATTTTTTGACTCCTGTCCTTGGGTTTTCGTTTATCTGGGTTAGACCAAAATAAGCAAGTGTTCTGTTTTCTCCATTCAATGGGACAATATCTGCACCGATGGCCAAAGTCACTAAATCTAAATATTCCAAAATGTCTTCAAGATTCCATCCCTGATTGAGTGCAAAACCCTGTATTAATTTGAAGCCAATTCCACAGCCACACAATTCCTTATAAGGATATTTGCAATTTGATTTTTTTGGATTTAGAATAGCAAAAGCATCAGGTAATTCTGGTCCTGGTGAGTGATGGTCGCAAATGATGACATCTATATTGTATTCGTTGGCAAGTGCAATTTTGTCAACGGCTCTTGTTCCGCAATCCAGCGCAATCATTAATCCAACTCCTTCTGTTTTTGCCTTTTCAATACCCTTGTTCGAAATGCCGTAGCCTTCGTCATATCGATCAGGTTGGTAAAAAATGTAATTGTCTGTCAATTTTCTAAGGAACAAAACCATTAAAGCAACACTGGAAGAGCCATCCACATCATAATCTCCGTAGATCATAATTTTCTCTTTGTTACCAATTGCTTCGGTTAGTCTTTCAACAGATTTATCCATCCCATCCATTAGGAATGGATCATGAATGTGTTCTAACTTAGGTCTAAAGAAATTAGCTGCATCTTCAAAATTATTAATTGAACGTTCTACTAATAATTTTGCAATAACAGGAGAGACATTCAATTCATCAGCAAGAGTTTTGACTGTTTTTTCATCACTGGTCTCTTTTATATGCCAAACGTATTCCATTTTTTTTGAACTTATATTAAACAAAGGGGTAAGATGTAAATATAAAACAAATGTTCATTTTTAATGGCAGAATAATTGTTGTCTTTTGTGAATAGTTACTAAATTTATAATTATGAAGGTTTATCTATTTTTTATAGTTTCATTTCTTACGCTGAATGTGTTCTGTCAATACGAAAATACATCTTTCTTTTTCGGAAAAGAGAATTTGGATAGTATTAAGAGTTTTGAGGGTTTTGATGATAAAATTCAAGGCTATTATGATCAGGAATCAGTGAAGTACAAACAGATGATTTTGACTAAAGATAGTATCTCTGTTAGATTTGGTTCTGAAATTATTATTTCCAAAAAGGAAGCGCTTGCAAAGGGCTATACTTTTAAGGATCAAAAAATGTATGGAATCGCTCCATTAAATGGAGTTTATTATCAAGAATTTAACGATACTATATTGGCTTTGTATTATCAATACGATAATTATTTTAGTTCAAATATTGAAGATTTTGTGCTTACTCTCAAGGAAGGTTATTTACTGTTTTTTCAGGAGTCTAATGGGTTTTATAGTGTTGAATATTTGCAAGTTAAAGACAAGAAGATGGAAATATATTCCATGGATCATACGTTGATGATGGATACTTTATTGAAACTATCATCTATTTATAAAGAAGAGAAAAACGGAATAACGACTTATGTTGCAAGCCCTAGTGAAGAAGAATTAACTCGTTTGGTGGAAACTGAATGCTTCAATCAACTTAGGGATTATAAATTGAATAAAGATTTATGAGTGAAGAAATTGATGCATTAAACGATGCCATACGCTTGAATAGGGAAAAACTTTTGGAAAATATTCTAGCCTACTTGAAAATTGACGAAATCAATGAAGATGATTTTCAAAATTTAGTTGGACTTATTAAAAACGAAGATGATCTCCGGTTCAAATACACAAAAGCCTTGGAAAGTCAAGAAGTAATCGAACATGTATTAAAAAATAAATTATTGTAATTAATGAGGTTTAGACGATTAAGTTCAGAGGAATTAAGCGCGTTGGAAAAGGAGTTTATACAGTTCCTAGCAGTAAGTGGAGTAGAGGCTCAAGATTGGGAAAACTTCAAGACAAGTAATCCAGCATTTTGTGAGGAAAAAATCGAAGAATTTTCAGATGTTGTTATAGGGGGAGTACTACACAAAGCAAAGTATGCGGAACATTGTACCAAGAATGATTGGATGCTTTTCAAATTAGAAGAGGAAGAGATTCATTTAATTGTAATCCATTCTGCAAGCATAGATTTAACAAGTCAAAAAATTACTCCAGAAGATTATAGCAAAATTGAAGTATTCAAAAAGTCTAAGAAATATTCAGAAAATAAGGAAGATGATTTGTTTCAAATGATGAATCAAGGTTGTGTGATTACGGATGGAGCAATGTTTGAGAAGTTTTTTGAACTAATTTAAATTACCTCTTTTTTCTATTCTTTTGTAATCCACCTTTATGATCTCTAGAATCATATTTCTTTGGAGGTCTTTTTCCTTTCTTCTTATTCTTAAAATCTTGAGCGTCTCCTTTCTTATCATGGGCATCTTTCAACCATTGAGGTTTTTGACCAGAATTGGGTTTGTTCTCCAAAAGTCTTTTAAGCAGGTCAGGTCTTTCTGCTTTGGTTAATTCGTTTCTGATCCAATCTCGATTTTCCTTTTTATGCCAGAAGAAAAATCTATTCTGCTTTTCTTTGTCCTTTTTCTCAATCGCTGTTTTAACTGGCTTAAGTGTATAAGGGTGATATCCTGAATAGTAAATCACAGTGGCAACAGTCATAGGTGTAGGTGTGAAGTCTTGCACTTGTTCCAATTCAAATCCCATTTCCTTTGTTTCACATGCAAGGTTGGCCATGTCTTCTACCTCAGAACCAGGATGACTACTTATGAAGTAAGGAATTAACTGTTGATTAAGATTGTATTTTTTATCAACTTGGTCAAATTTCTTTTTAAACTCATGGAAATGCTTGAAATCAGGTTTTCTCATGATTTTAAGAGTTTCTGGAGCGGTATGTTCTGGAGCCACTTTAAGTCTTCCTGAAACATGTCTTGTCAATACTTGCTCTAAATACTCATCTATAGAATCGTCTGCTTTTTTGTTGTATGATTTCGTAAGTAAGTCATAACGGATACCACTACCAACGAAGGCTTTTTTGACTTTAGGGTTTGCGTCTACCTTTCTGTAAAGGTCCGTCATAGGTTGATGATTTGTATCAAGATTACTGCATACCACAGGATGTATGCATGAAGGGCTCACGCATTTGTCGCAAATGGCCATGTCTATCCCTTTCATCTTGTACATGTTGGCACTTGGCCCACCTAAATCAGATATATAACCTTTGAAGCCTTCCATTTCTGTGACTTGCTCTACTTCCTTAAGAATCGATTCTTCACTTCTACTTGCAATGAACTTACCTTGGTGAGCACTTATCGTGCAGAAGCTACATCCTCCAAAACATCCTCTGTGCATGTTGATGGAGAATTTGATCATTTCATAAGCAGGAATTGGACCTCTTTTTTTGTATTTCGGATGAGGTAATCGAGTATAAGGTAAATCAAAGGATTCATCCATCTCCGATTCGGTCATCGTTTGAAAAGGAGGATTAATAATTAAATTTTTACCGCAACCTTCTTGAATGATTCTATTAGCAAATGTTTTATTAGATTCTTGCTCTACATGCTTGAAATTAGCGGCATACGCTTTTTTATCTTCCAAGCATTTCTCATGAGAATTTAAGGTAATGTCTTTCCAATTTTTGTTTTTAGGAATATCTTCTTCAATTGGTTTTAGATAAGCAGTTTGCTTAATCATTGTTAATTGATGAAAAGGAACGCCTTTTCTCAAAAGACCAATAATTTCACGTAATGGTTGTTCTCCCATTCCATAGACTAATAAATCAGCTTTACTGCTTTCCAGGATATTTGGTACCAATTGATCCGACCAGTAGTCATAATGTGTGACTCTTCTTAAAGAGGCCTCAATACCACCTATTAAAATAGGTGTTTCAGGGTATAGCTCTTTTAAAATATTGGAATAAACATTTACAGCATAGTCTGGCCTAAATCCCGATTGACCACCTGGAGTATAAGCATCCGTACTTCTTCTTCTTTTACTAGCCGTGTAGTGATTTACCATGGTGTCCATGCAACCTGAAGTAATTCCAAAAAACAATTTTGGCGTACCAAATTTTTTGAAATCTCGAAGGTCATCTTGCCAGTTAGGTTGCGCAACAATTGCAACTCTTAAGCCTTCACTTTCAAGTATTCTACCGATTACCGCTGTTCCAAAAGAAGGATGATCAACATACGCATCTCCAGATATTATCACCACATCTAATTCCTCCCATCCGTGCTTGCGCACTTCATCCATTGTTATCGGTAGCCAATCTGTAATATCATGTTGCTTGTTCATCATCGTAGACAAAAGTATTCAGAAAATGACTGATAATGTAACTTTAATAGTTTTATTCGTCTAGCTCTGCAATAATTCTGTCAAAAAAGTGGTTCCTTGATTACTGCGGTACATTCTAAAACTTACCTTTACTAAAAATTAATCGATTTGAAACTCAAGCAAGCTATTACTTTAGAAAAAGCAGCTGAATTACTGGGCTGTAAATATGTTGGAGACGCCAATCATATCATCACAGGATTGAATGAAATTCATGTGGTAGAAGAGGGAGACGTTGTTTTTGTAGACCATCCCAAGTATTATGACAAAGCATTGAATAGTAATGCTACTACCATACTTATTGATAAGGAAGTAGATTGTCCGGAAGGAAAAGGATTACTAGTTAGTGAAACTCCTTTTGATGATTTTAATTTTTTGACAAGACAGTTTTCACCGTTTAGACCTTGGGTTAATCAAGTAGGTGAAAATTTAAAAGTTGGAGAGAATACTATTATTCATCCTAATGTGACCATCGGACATGATGTAAGTATTGGAGATAACTGTATGATTCATAGTGGTGCTGTGATAGGAGACAATACTATAATGGGCAACAACGTGATTGTTCAAGCAAATACGGTAATTGGTTCACAAGCTTTTTATTATAAAGCAAAACCTTCAGGGAGAGAAAGAATGCATACATGTGGAAGGGTAGTTTTGCAAGATGATGTAGAAATTGGTGCTATGTGCACGATAGATGCAGGAGTAACGGGGAACACATACATCGGAGAAGGTACAAAGATTGATAATATGGTGCATATAGGTCACGACACCACAGTTGGAAAAAATTGTTTGTTTGCTGCCCAAGTTGGGATAGCGGGCTGTGTTATAATTGAAGATGATGTGACGTTATGGGGACAAGTAGGAGTGACCAGTGGCGTGACTATTGGTCATAAAGCAGTAGTGTCTGGATGTGCAGGTGTGAGTAAAAGTTTGGAAGGAGGAAAACTATATTTTGGAATACCAGCAGAAGAAGCTAGAACAAAGTACAAAGAGTTAGCAGCAATAAGAAAACTGCCGAAAATTATAGAAAACTTATAAAGTGACAAGCGTAAATAAAATATTAGAGAAACTAGAACTGAAAGAGTTTAAATTAACCTCTTTGTTAGAAGTGACAAGAGCCATTAATGAGAATTTTACGACTGATAAATTATTGAATATTTACCAGTATATCTTAAGAGATCAGTTAGGAATTTCTCGACTTTTATTATTTACAAATGATGGTGAAAAATGGAACTGCAGTCTTAAATATGGCGCAAAAGGTCAGTCAAAAAAAATTAAGGTAGAAAAGGATTTAGAACATATTAAGGACATTACTGTAATAGAATCATCTTCTCAAGAGTCTTTGAATTCGTTTGATATTGTAATACCTGTTTATCACAAAAATCAGGCTTTAGCTTATTTACTGCTAGGAGATTTAAACGAGGATAAACTCCAAATTAGTCCTACTATCAAGCACATGCCATTTATTCAGACGTTAACGAATATCATTATTGTTGCTATTGAGAATAAAAGGTTTGCAAGCAAGAGTATTGAACAGGAACGGACAAAGAAAGAATTGGAAATGGCAAAGGAAATGCAGAAATTACTTTTTCCAACCAATTTACCAAGCAATAATCGTTTAGAAGTAGGCGCACATTATGAGTCTAAACATCTTGTTGGAGGTGACTATTATGATTTTATCCAACTGAATAATGAAGAGTATGTAATGTGTATTGCTGATGTTAGTGGGAAAGGAATGGGGGCTGCTATCGTAATGAGTAATTTCCAGGCCAACCTGAAAGCAATTATTAAATACAATCACCAAAACCTAACTTTGCAAGAATTAGTGGTACTCCTGAATGAAAGTGTCAATGAAACAGCGCAAGGAGAAAAGTTTATAACCTTTTTTATCGCTTATTATAATAGCACCAAGCGAAAGTTAAAGTACATCAATGCTGGTCACAATTACCCAGTATTGACAGATGGTAAGACTGCTCGTTTTTTAAACAAAGGATGCGTTGGTTTAGGTATGTTCGATGAAATACCTTCCATAGAAATTGAAGAAATCGACATCAAAAGAAATGACACTTTGGTCTGTTTTACAGATGGTTTAGTGGAGTTAGAGAATGAGGATGAAGAAGCATTCGAAAATGAAAGATTGGTTGATTTAATTCATAATAATTTTGAATTAAGCATGGAAGAATTAAATAGTCTGATTTTTCATGAATTAAAAGTCTACAAAGGAAAAATGGATTACCTAGACGATACGGCCATCTTGAGTTGTAGGTTCTTCGGTTGATTTCTTTTTATAGTAAACATCTATGGTTACTATGATAGCCACAAATCCCCAAATTGGCACAGAAGCTTTATCCGTATCCATATAATTGTTTAATATACCGTGGGTAAAGTAGGTTACCAATGCCAGTAGAAGCATCATTACGATTCGTTTCATCTCTTTGTCTTCTACAGTTAGATATAGTCTTGATGCGGTATAGAAAATAGCAATAATCAACCAAAGCATTGAAACTAGACCTAAAACACCTTGTTCGGCTAAAGGACCCAAATATTCACTATGGGCATTTCCTCCTGTTCCAAAATTAGTACTGATTATGGTTTTGTCCGAAGCCGCTTGAAAAGGAGCATAAACAAGTGCGTAGGTGCCAGGCCCATATCCCATCAATGGTCTGTTTTTAAACATCACTAAAGCACTGTTCCACCTGTTTAATCTTTCGAGGTTAGAGGCATCAGATGATACATTGGACATTGACTCGATACGTTCACTAAGTTTTCAGTGGTATGTTCTGCGTCATTCTTCTGAATCATATAACTTAACTCGGTCCAATTGGCAATGATGAAGGTTATACCAACTGCAGCAACATAGAGTAGGTATTTAAACTTGATTTTGAACAGGAACAAAAGGTAAACCAATCCTGCACCAACAACACTTAACCAAGCAGCTCTGGTATAACTATAAAAAAGTGCAACACTAAAAATTAGAAGCATCACAAAAAGTAATCCCCTGGTTTCGAAAGAGAAGTTCTTATTGAAAGTCAACATAACCACAATAGGGTAGAATAGTGCAATAATAGCTCCGTAGGAAGTATGGTCTTTAAAAAAAGGGCTCATGATCCAATGACCAACCTCTTCACTAAAACCATGACTTGCATGCTTGATTACAGTGACTACAAGCACCACTGTTAAAGGAAGTAGATAGCACCAAATAAAAGTCATGGCATTTGTTTTTTTTGCTTTGAAAAACCAAATACCAAAAAAGTAACAGGGCACAACAAACCAAAGTTGAGACAACATGTATTTCAACGAAACTATTGGTAATTCACTGGTAATGGACGTAAGGAATATCCATGCGAAATGAAAGTAAATAGCAATACTAATGGGATGGTTGATAACTGCTGCATCTCTTCTCGAATTATCTAGGATTTGCTTAAATGCAAAAATGAGCATGATAACAAATAGAATAGGCTCTGTGGGTAAATATATACCTAAGCCGCCCGTAAGTTGTTCTAAATTTAGAGACAATGGAGTACATATAACCACAAATAGAAACAGTTTATCTAATGCAAAAATGGCGGCAAAAACTGTCAGTAATACGAAAGGTAAAAGGTTGAGCAAATAAAAATCACTGGTAATATATAGCGCACAGTTTCCAGCTAGGAAAAGTAAGCCAATGATATATACCCAATAATTTTTTAAAAGAGCCAGCAATGTGTTCTAATTTTTAGATTTTGCCTGCAACTCTTTTACTTTTTCATAGAAAAGTAATAAAACGATAGCCATAAAAATGGTTGTAAATGTAGAAATTGCTACAATTAGCCACCTGACAGGGTAAGACTTTTTAATAGGCACTGTAGCATCTTCAATTCTAAATTGATGTGAGATGTCTTGAAATGCAGATGTCTCTGCTTGATCTGTTAAAAATGCCATCGTTGAAAGTCTTGATGCCAATAAACCGGCTTCAGTGATCAAAGTACTTAGCAAACCTCCATATTTTTCAGTCATGGTCATTTTCTTCAAGTACAACTCTCTTGTTTCTTGATCCTTGGCGTTCACCATAGCCAAAGTAAGTCCTTCATATGCATCTTCCGTTACAACACCTTGACTGGTAAGATTAGAAATCGAGTCTTGAAGCAAGGCCATCTGATCTTGTAAAGTTTTTAAATTAGCTTTTTTAATGTTGTAATCAAACAATGCTCTTTCGTGAATAATGTCATTTTTTGTGCTGTCAAATAATTCAGAAATATAAGAAGCAATTAATACAGCAGTATCAATGCTCTTGTCCAAAACACTGATCCTTACCGCTCCTTTGTTGTTTCTATCAAAACTAATTAGTTCACTGTAGGTCTCTGAAAGGTCATAGAATTTATATTCACTTGCAGTGTCAATATCATAGTGCTTCATTAAGTCAAACTTAGCAACTACTTTGTCTCTTATTTTGGATGATTCTAAAATTTGAAGCATCTGTTCGGCTTCAGCTTCTTCACCAAATCTTCCCACCTCTTGATTCTCTGTAATGATCTCGCTGTAGAATACGGCACTTGCCTTTGTTGGATAAATCGTTACTACAGATTTAAACTTCTCTTCAATCATCAAAGAAACTATGGATGAGACTATTGCAGCTAGCACTCCCAGAATCATGATGATTTTTTTGTATTTCCAAAGGAAGTCTAATATGTCGTTTGCATTGAATGAATCTTTATTCTCTTGCATTATTCTTGAATTTGTAATTGATGGGCAAAATTAATAAACTATCTCAAATATCTATTGCTTTACTAAACTGAGTTAATTACATTTTATTGCGCTAATTCTTAAACAAAAAAAAGAGGCTTCAATTGAAGCCTCTTTCCTTAATTATATGTGATTTATCTTATTTGATAACATTCATAGACTTAGTAACTTTTCCTTTCTCAGTAGAAAGAGAGTAGAAATAAGTACCAGCAGAAAGATTAGAAGTGTTTAAACTTACAGTGTAAGTTCCAGCACCTTTAGTTCCTTCGTTTATAACATTGATTACTTTTCCAGAGATGTCAGTGATTTCAATCATAACATCAGCATTTGAAGTTAATGTATAGTTAATAGAAGTAACATCATTTGCAGGGTTAGGGAAGTTTTGTCCTAAAGAAGCTTCTGTTAATTCATTTTCTTTTACACTAATCGCAGCATCAAAATTCATTCTTACCATTGGAGTACTAGTCATGTAGAACCATGTTGTAGTAGGACCATCATATAGGAAAGATGTTTGTGGAGCAGAAGATCCACTATTTGAAATTTGTAAATAATCAGTAGTACCAGAATAAGTACCAACAACGACAACATAACCAGAACCAGCAGTTACTGAAACTGGGTTTTGAAGAATTAAATCGATAGTCGCCCCAGCTGCTCTTTCAGCATTAGTTACTGTATGCTCGTCTGTAGTTTCCATGAAGACAAAAGAACCATCTGTTGGATCAATTGAGTAAACCGTACCATATACAATTGGGTTACCAGTTGATGCAGTAGCGATTTTAAATTGGATTGAATGCAAAGTAGCATCAGCGTATATGTCATAAACGTTACCCGCTTCGTATTCATCACCTTGATTAGTAGTTGCTCCTGAAGCAACACCCTTATCTCTTGCATATAACCAGTTTGTCGTTGCCATAGATGCAGTTCCAACATTATTAGCAGGTGAAGCATCAACATTATCAGACTCAACTAACATATCAAAGTTGTAAGTTGCAATAGTAGCAGCAGTTGGCATAAATGGAGCAGTTACCAATGTATCTGTAGCACCTGCAACTGAAGTAAATCCAGCAGGAGAAGAAACAGTAGCAGTACCAGAGTTAATATCAACTGTTAAGTCAGTGTTTGTTTGATCTGTTGCACCTATGTTTTTGATGATTGCACTAAACTCAACATCAGTAATTTGATCTAAAGGAACTTGATAATAAGGCATAGTTTCACCCCAAAATCCAAAAGAACCAAAGTTAGTAGATACGATGTCTACTTCATGATCTTCATTCGTAACGATTTTAACATCGTCAATGTACCATCCGTAAGTAATGTTTTGTACATCAGGTGCCCAGCTAAATCTTAACCAAACTGTACTTGGGTTACCAGCAATAGCACTTGTAATGTTGAATTTTCTTAGCATTGGGTTAGCATAAGGGTTGCTGCTTCCTGAAGTATGAGCAGGAATGTCATCATTGTCACCAACTAAAGTCCACGTTGTACCATCAGTACTTACATAAACTTGTTGGAAATCTTGAAATCTTGCTCCGAATTGCTCAAACTGAATAGCAACAGAGTTGGTTCCACCGCTTAATGTGTTTACATCAATTGGATTTGCAGTAGTCAAAGTAAATGTTGAACCTACTGGCGCAGGGTTGTTGTTAGTTGGATTACCATTGTACAACTCAGCAAAGTTACCACCAGAAGTAGAAGTTATTCCACCTGTAGACCACCAACCACTATTAGTAGCATCAATTGTCCATCCAAATGGAGAAGGCTCTCCCGCATTGTCTGTAACCCAATCAGCAGGCGTGTCAAAATCATCAGACCACAAAGTGACAGATGCTTTTTGATACGGTGCGTAATCTTTTATAATTTTTCCTTCAGTAGATGTGTTTAACTGAAGTAATGCCTCTGCATTGCTGTTGCTACTTTGAGCTACTACAGCAGAAGATAATGCTAAAGCACTTAATCCTAAGTAAATTTTTTTCATAATTGTTATTGTTGATTTTATATAGTAATGCAAAGTAATAAAAAAAGTTGCCTGCTAACACAAAAAATAATTTAGTGGTAATAATTTTTTTTAGGCGGTAAATTTTTAGTTCGCGACTTCACTCATGAACTTAATACGAACTAATCTTAATTCTTGCTCCGTGTAGTCTCCGTCAAATTCTTCCATAGCCAAATCTATAGAGTCAGTCTCAGCTTCTTCCATGAAGTAATCGTACACTTCTTCAATGGCATCTTCGTCTAAAACATCATTGATATAATAATCGATGTTCAATTTTGTTCCCGATGAAACAATACCTTCTAACTCTGTAATCAAATCATCAAATTCTTTTTGCTGACTTTTAGCAATTACATCTAAAGGTAATTTTTTGTCAATATTCATAATGATATTAACCTTCGATCCGCTTTTGTTTACAATCGACTTGACCACGTAGTCTTGTGGCCTATCAATGTCATTTTCTTTGACGTAGTTAGCAATTAAGTCAATAAATGGCTGGCCATATCTATTTGCTTTTCCAGCACCGACACCTACCACATTATTCATTTCCTCTAGTGTAATAGGATATTGAATCGTCATATCCTCTAAAGAAGGGTCTTGAAAAACAACAAATGGTGGAACATTCTTTTCAACCGCAATCTTTTTTCGCAAGTCTTTGAGCATTTTAAATAATTCCTCATCCGCAGCTTGTCCTCCAGCTGCACCGTGTTTTACAACTGTGTCTAGACCATCTGCATCACTAAAGTCATTTTGTTTTATGATCATGAACGAATGAGGGTTGGCGATATAGTTTTTGCCTTTTTCGGTCAAGTATAAAGTTCCATAACTTTCAATTTCCTTACCAATGAAACCTTCCACGATACTTTGTCTAACCACTCCGCTCCAATATCCATCCTCCTTACCTTTTCCGTAACCAAAATATTCCGTTACGTCATGTTTGTATGTTTTTATTTCAGGAGTAGCATTGCCAGAAAGTAAATCGACAAAGTATTTCATTTTGTGCTTTCCTTCTAGTGCCTCAACGGTTCTCAAAAGCATTACTACATCTTCTTGTCCTTCCACTTTTTCTTTTGGAAATCTAGAATTGTCGCACATATCCGCTCCTTCTCCATTTATTTCATCAAATTCTTCTCCAAAATAATGGAGTAAAAACTTTCTTCTATTCATGCTTGTTTCTGCATAAGAAACAACCTCCTGTAACAATTGAAATCCAATTTCTTGTTCAGCAACAGGTTTGCCATGAAGGAATTTTTCTAGTTTTTCAATATCTTTATATGAGTAGAAAGCAACGCATGTTCCTTCTCCGCCATCTCGTCCTGCTCTTCCAGTTTCTTGATAGTAACTCTCCAGTGATTTTGGAATGTCATGATGAATTACGAATCTCACATCTGGTTTGTCAATACCCATTCCAAAAGCAATTGTGGCTACAATTACATCAGCATCTTCCATTAAGAACATGTCTTGGTGTTTGCCTCTTGTGTTAGCATCTAGTCCTGCATGGTAGGGAAGTGCTTTGATTCCGTTTACGGAAAGAACTTCAGCAATTTCTTCTACTTTTTTTCTACTCAGACAATATATAATACCTGATTTACCAGGTCTTTCTTTTATGAATTGAATAATATTTTTTTGGACGTCTTTTTTAGGTCTAACTTCATAAAAGAGATTTTCTCTATTAAAAGACGCTTTGAATAATTTGGCATCTAACATGCCCAAGTTTTTTTGAATGTCCAATTGAACTTTTTCCGTTGCTGTTGCTGTCAATGCAATAATTGGAACTTTATGAATGCTCTCAATCATTGGGCGTAACTTTCTGTATTCAGGTCTGAAATCATGTCCCCATTCGCTAATACAGTGTGCTTCATCAATTGCAAAAAACGAAATATTGATACTTTTTAAAAATTCAATTGTTTCATGTTTGGTTAATGATTCAGGAGCAACATAAAGTAACTTTGTTTTTCCGGCTACGGTGTCTGCTTTTACTTTAGTAGTCTCTGTTTTGTTTAGAGAAGAATTAAGAAAATGTGCTACACTGTCATCAGAACTAACTTGTCGAATGGCGTCCACCTGATTTTTCATTAGTGCTATTAATGGAGATACAACTATAGCCGTACCTTCTTGCATTAATGCAGGAAGTTGATAACAAAGAGACTTACCACCACCTGTCGGCATAATAACGAATGTGTGATTTCCTTCAAGAAGATTTTGGATAACCGCTTCCTGCTCACCTTTAAATGAGTCAAAACCGAAAAAAGTTCTTAAAGCATCTTTAGGACTGCTTATAGTTGTTTGCATTGGATGAATTTTTATTCAACCTAAATTTACAACTTAATGAAAACTTAAACTGCTATTTTCGATTTTTTTTTTGAATAAAATCTGCCAGCTACTACAATTCATAGATTATTCCTCTAATTTGTCCACTTTAGCATTTGCAGTGGCCATTATTTTGTCCGCTTGAGTCTGTGCAGTTGTTTCTATATTATCTGCTTTTGTATTTCCTTCGCTTCTTACATTGTCAGCTTTCTGATTGGCAGTTGCTAGCGCATCATTGGCTTCTTTATCTGCTTTAGATTTTAAGGCTTCCACTTTCTTGTCGGTCTCTTTCTTCGCTTTTTCCGCAGCAATTTCTGCTGCTTTCTTAGCAATAGGGTTATTTGCTTCGTTGACTATTTTTTGAGCAGCGTCATACCCTTCTTTCTTTAGTTTATCTGCTTGTTTCTGACTTTCGGCAAGAGCTTTCTCATGAATGTTTAGGGCTTCTTCTTCTATCTTTAATGCGGCAGTTTCTGTTTCTTTTCTCAATGCATCAGCTTGCTTTTTGGCTTCTGCTAACAACTTATCTGCTTCTGCTTGTGCATCTGCCAATATTTTCTTCGCCTGCTCTCCAAGTTTGTCTTTTATTATTTGTTTGCCTTGATCAACTAAGTCTTGCTTCGCGTTCTCACCTGATTCTTTTAGGTTAGAAACAAGTGTTGGTTTCATCACTGTTCCGCCTATATTAAACTTTACAGGAATATTTTTTGGAATACTTACGTTAGTTCCAGCTGCAGCATTTAATTTCTCCAAAATTCCACTTGCAACATCTTTGACATTGTTACCTAGCATTTCCGATGGGATGTCCGCATTCCAAACATAATCTAGTTCTTGGGTGAAACTTGTTGTTCCGGAAATTTTAGAATTAATCTTACCCATTTTTATCGGAGATTCTTTCAGCCAAATTTTACCGTCTTTAAAGTCAAAGGACAAATCTAAATTTTGAATGGTTTGATTCTCCAATGATTTAACTTTGACCATATCTGCTACTTTAATCAACATTGGATGCGCTTCAATTTTTACTTGATTCGAAGTCAAGTCACCTAATCCAGATATACTCTCATAAATAGGACTATAATTTTCGTCAAGTTCAGCGACTATGTTCATTTTGGTTGAGAACTTTCCTTGACAATACCTTGCAACACTAGCATATTTTTGAACAGTATTGAAATAGTCGAAGGATTTTTGGAAGTCTAGATTTTGCAACTGATATTTTAAATCAATCTTGGCTCTTTTAGCGCTTAGTGCTTGGTAATTACCATCCATAAGGATTTTACCTTCGAAAATATCCATGTCGAGATTTTTCATTGAGGCAACTCCTTCTTTTAATTCGATATTTCCCTTAAGGTTTTTAATGTTTAAAGAATCATATTTTAATTTGCTAACGTTAGATGCTAAAACAAAATCTATATTCGTAGGAACCTGGAATACCTCTGCATCTATGCTGTCTTGGATCGATTGTGCAGAAGGAATATCTTCAGGGTAAGTATTAGATTCATCTTCATACATTAATTGGTCTAAATCAAGGAAGTTAGAACTAACATTTAGTTTACCTTGAAGGGTCTCATCTTTAAGTATATAAGCCATATAGTTATTCAGTGTTCCATCTGCATGTAAGTCACTATTACCTATTTGTGAATCAAAATTAACAAGATTAAGGCTCTGAGGAGAGAACTCAAAAATCATTTGTTGAATAGCTAATGCATAGTTCAGCCCGGGAGAGGCATACGTCATTCCTTCAATTTTTAATTGGCCATTGGCATCAAATTTTTCGTATTCCTCTTTTTCAATACTAGAAAGTCTTCCTTTAAGATTAATGTCTGAGGTAACTATTCCAGAATAGTTTTCACCTTCAGCAAGTGGAATGACTTTACCTAGTTGAGCTAAATCCACATAGGTTTCCAAATTACTTTTAATATTAGGATCTGTCATCGGGTTCGTCAGATGAAGTGACCCTTTCAGTTTGTTCTCAAGGAATTTAAGAGATATGGTTTTTAGATTGACTACCAAATTGTCTAGATCAGGTCCAGCTTCCCTAGCAATATTTAAATCCATATTTAAACTCTCCAATTTAGTTGGTAAATCAGGATATTGTAACCAAGCATTGGAAATAATAGTAGTAAGATTAAATCCTGGCATTTCTGTATCAGAGTATTTACCATTCAAACTTCCGGAAAGGTCAATTTCTCCATCCGTTTTAATGTCGTTGAAATCTTTGGAGAAAGCACCAGGAACAATACTTAATAAACTTTTGAACGTTTGATCTAGCGTATTGAATGTTAAATCAAAATCCATGAAATCATCTTTCATCAACATAGAACCATCAAAATGAAGTTTTAAAGCATTTAGTTGCGCTTCATTTTCTTTGAAGGTAATTTTCATTTCGTCTTCAGGCATAGCGATTTCCAAATCGCATTTGATGTCAGCTATACTTTGTGTTAGGTAATTGAAACCATCGTACCCAAAAGTAAGGCCTTTAGTTGCGGTGGTTGTATTTAAGGTGTATACTACATCGTCTATGATTACATTACCAGCGTGATTTAATTCCGTCAAATGAATGAATGTAGCATAGTATCGATCGTCATAAGTGACGTCACCATTAATAATCTCGTAATGTTCCAATGCAAACTTAAAAGCAGAGGGCTCAATATCTTCCTCCACAATGGTGGAGTCAGAAATAGCAATGTCGTAATTGGCTTTTCCATTTTTTAAAACGACCACATTAAGGATGGGTTCTGTAAGATAAATTTCATCAACTTGATATTGATCTCCTACAATGGCTTGCCAAAAGTCCAATTTAACGGTGGTATTTTTTATCTGAGCTAGTGTAACGTTTTCAAATTCTCCTTTACCTTTTATCGATAAATCATCAATAGACAACGTTAGGTTTGGAAAAGTAGAAATGAAAGTCAAGTCCGCTTCACCAAAATCCATAGTAGCATTCAAACTGGCGTTAGCTTCATCTTTGATTAATTGAATTATTTGATTCTTGAATAAAACGGGAATTAAAATCAATATGATGATAATTACTAGTAAAGAAATACCTGACCATTTAAGGATTCTTTTCCAAATTGGTTTTCTTTTTTTATCTCTGACTTTCATACTTTTTATAAATAAAGTATAAAGGTAGATAAGAATTTAAATTAGGATTATTATGTTGATTAATTTTTTAGCGAATTAACGAAACATGTCCTGTATAGGATTTAGGTACACCGTCTGTTTTGCTCACTGTATTTATTTTCCAAACATAGGTGTCTACTTTTACTGGATTGCTTAAATGATTTCCTTTCCACCCAGTACTTGGACTATCTGATTCAAAAATAAGTTCACCCCATCTGTCAAAAATTAATAATTCAAAACTATCTTCCTCATAATTATTCACCACTGGGTAGAATATGTCATTTACACCATCATTATTAGGTGAGAAAGCATTAGGAACAAAGATGAAAAATACATCATCGATAATAACAGTCTCACAAATAGTATCAACACATAGGTTTGTATTGGAAGCAACAAGACATACCTCATAATTTCCAGGTTCGCTTTCTGGGAAATTAATAGTTGTTGAAGACTCATATACTCTTATCGTATCTCCTTGAATTACTGTGTACCATTGCTCGCTGTCAGCATTAATGGATGTACTTTCAAAAGTGATTTCAGGGGTTTGAGTAGTTGCAGGTTGAGGACCAAAAGTAAAATCTGCAAGAACAGCTCCTGGGCTAAGTAATGAAGCTGATGATGTTGTCGAACATCCATTTGCATCAGCAACAATGATGTTATAGTCACCTGAGCAAAGCGATTGAAAGTCATTGCTTAGTTCAAATGTTAGCCCATTGTCTACACTGAAAGTCGCCCCATTGGTATGGTCAATTAGGATTGTGCCATCACAGTCCGAGTAGCATAACGGTGATGTTGTCGTTAAGTTATTAATACTCACAGCAGCTGGTTCATTTACAATTATACCTGCGGCTACAATATTACATCCATTTGCATCCGTAATATTTGCAGTGTAGGCGTTTGGACATACTCCTGTTGGGTTATTAGTTGCGCTTAAACCATTGTCCCAAACAAAAGTAAAAGGTGAAGTACCGCCATTCATGGAAACAGTGATTTCACCATCACAAGGAGCATTTAACTCATTGCAAGTATTGTCCTGAACGACAATAGTCTCTTGCAAAGGGTCAGGTTCGGTTAAAATAATTTGAATATTTTTCTCACAATTATTGGCATCACTTACCATAAGGTCGTAAGAATCTGCGGTTAAATTTGAAAATGTGGGATTGGCTCCGTATGTAATTCCGTTGTCAATACTATATTGATAGGGTGCTGTTCCACCTGACGCAGTTAAAGAAATTTGTCCTGAGTTGTCTTGAAAACAAGCGAGGTTCTCTGATATATCAGAAATAGTAAGTTCGGTAGGTGCAGTTATTGTAAAGGTTTCAGTAAGAGTGCAAAGGGCATCAGCAACTTCTACAGTGTAGTCTCCAGCGCATAAATTGGAAGTAGAAAGTCCATTTGCTCCTGGAATAGCAATACCATTGGCATCGTACCATTGAATAGGAGCAGGTCCAGATGTTCCAGTGGTATCCACGGTAGCAGTTCCTATGCAGTTATTAAAGCAGTCGTTGTCAGTTTGAGTGGTGGTAAGAATCATTCCGCAGCATGGAGGCCCTGGATCTAGTGTGACAGCCAGAGTACCAGTGCAACCATTGGCATCAACAATATCAATTGTATAATTACCAGGAACTAAGTTGCTGAATGTTCCGTTAGTATTATTACCTGTACCAGCACCTGTAAGTGAATAGGTTATTGGCGCTACACCATTAGTTGCAGTAAAAGAAAGAGAACCATTGTTGTCTCCGATACATGTTTCTGTCACGACAGTAACAGTTGGTGTAATTTGAGCTAAAACAGTTACAGTTGCAATTTCAGATTGTACACTTCCGTTTCCCATTACTATATCTACAGGGTAGTCAGTTGTTACCGTTGGGTTTACAAAAGCAGTGTCTCCAGCAGCATTGGTGCTGATAAAGCCAGGTATAGAAGTGTCCCAATTGTATGTCACACCATCCAAGGCAGCTATTGCTGCAGTTTCACCAAAGCAAATCACAGGATTTGTTACTGCACCGCAAGTTACAGTTGCAGTTCCAAAAAAGTCTAGAGGAACATTGGTTGTTGCACTACTGAAGTTAGAAAAACATATCATAAATTGATCACCAGCATTTACTGCAATACCATTCTCAAAATCGGATGGGTCGGCACCAGCAGGCAGGTTACCTGGGTTCGCCATTCCAGTAATCCCACCACAAGCGCCATTCCAGTTACAAGCTACTGGAGGTAAAGAGTTACTAGCGATATCTGCACAGGCCGTAGCATCATAAGGCCACATAATCCAATCATAACAATCTCCAAATCCTCCAGCCGCAGGTGTTCCCATGCTGAATTCTAATGTTCCAGAAGAAGATACAGTAACCTGAAGCCAAGTTGAATTAAGTTCTCCTGAAAGCAAGCATCCAGAGTTGCCTGGAGATGCATTAGGATTTGTTTGAGGGTTAGAAATGTTATCCATTGTAGTAAATTCCTCTACAAGTCCGAAGCCAGATGGTGTAACCGAAAAAGAGGGGTTTGTACAAGCATCTGCATTTGTACCACAATCCCCATATTGGGCGTGAAGTGATGCAGAGAATGTAAATACGATAAGAAGGTGTATTATATGTTTCATTATTCGCAGTCTATTTTTAAATCAAGGACTTTGTCTTTTCCATGTACACCTTCATTGATGCATTTATATTCAATACCATGAGGCATTAGCCACTCATCAACTTTACTGAGGTTGATATCTGAATCTGAGAAATAAATTAAAAAAAACTTTCTCGAATTAAAGTTAGCGCGAACCATGTAGACACCTTCTTGGGCTTTAATTTGATCCTGAATTGTTTTAGCAGTTTCCGGTTTTTCCAGATTGGTAAATATAAATTGTATGAATTTTTTTTCCGTGTTTTCTTGCCCATAGGAACTGAAAACTATCGAGATAAACATAATTAAAATTAGTTCTGAATGAGGATTTCAAAGAAATATTCTTTAGACTATTTTCATTTGCCATCACTGGAATATCAATTTTCATGTGCTCCGCCAGTTTACCAGCCTCAAATTCCTTCACTTTTAAAGGTCCCTGAATAGTGGGCACAGAAAAAATATTATCAACATCAAAAGTTCCGCTAAAAATTAAGCCAAAAATACTAAATCGTGTGTTAGTTAGCTTTGCTGTATTCTCCTGGAAATTGATCAAACTATTTGAAACCATCGCAAAAGAGACTGTATTTTTCACCTCACCAGGCAGCAGGGCTTTGACGGACACTTTAAGATTATTTGCCTTAAACGTAGGCGAGGAATCATTGAACTCAAGATTGGTTTTAACAGAAGCGACGGCTTGCCATTCAGGTTGATTACTTTTTACATAAGCTTTTAGCGTAACAGGCAAAGGTTTTCCCTTAACAACTTCTGCAGTGACAAGATTCATTTTTGATATTTTAAATCGCTTATCTGCACGTACATCAAGCCAGCGAATAGTGGCATCCGCTAACTCGACACCACCAATAACTAAGCCAGCCAGCACATACTTTGATTCAACGTCATCACTACCTGAAAACGCTGACCAATTATTTTCACCTACGGCATTTTTTTCAA
>CAJYBK010000026.1 GCA_913064955.1 uncultured Flavobacteriales bacterium | reverse complement strand
ATACAGCTGCCTCAAGAATGCTTTATAATTTTTTGAAGTCATTCAATGATGCTTATATCAAAACCAAAACAACAGTTGAATTTCATTACGAAGATGATGATGATGACTTAGGCGAAGTATGTGACGAGTTTATTGATATGTTAGCCCACCTTAATTTCAAGAAACTTCCGTTTGATTTATTAAACGCTCCAACTTTTGAGAAACCTGTATAATTTGTGCACTGGTAAGCCCATTACATTATAGAATTCTCCTTCCATTTTCTCTATCCCAACATATCCCATCCACTCTTGGATACCGTATGAACCAGCCTTGTCAAAAGGTTTACATTCTTTTATATAATACATCAATTCATCTTGCGACAAATCGTAAAAAGTAACTTTCGTGTCATCGTAAAAAGAAACAGTTTTCTCCTGTGTTCGAATAGTTACTCCCGTATAGACTGTATGCGTATTTCCAGACAATTTTGAAAGCATCGTTAATGATTCTTTTTCATTTTTTGGTTTACCCAAGACCTCATCACCTAGACAAACTATCGTATCTGAAGTGATTAGCATGTCATCAGACTTTAATTGACCGAATGCTTCGGACTTTAATTGAGAAAGGTATATACATATTTCTTCACGCTTTAATTCACTACTATAAGTTTCATCAACATCCTTGACAGAAATGTTAAAATTCGGAATAATTTCTCTTAACAACTGTTGTCTTCTTGGAGATTGAGAACCTAAAATGACATTATACTTTTTTATATTTTCTAACATTCTAATTAATTGTAATAAGCAATGAAATAGTGAATTTCTCAAAAGTAACTTTTCTTTAATAAAAAAACGAATAACTATAGAAGTTGGATTTTTTGTTTTTTAAAAGGTAATTACCGAACGTCATCTGCAAGAATTCGCTACTTTTGGAATCGCTAAAACAAATATATGAAACAACCGCTAGTATTACCAAAAGTAGATTCACAAGATAAAGATCTTCAAACACTGATTGAATTTTACGAGGAAACTCTTGGGTTTTGTCCTAATAGTGTTAAAACTATGCACCACAGACCAAGAATTGCATATGCATTTATCGAAATGAATAAAGCCGTAATGCAAAACAATGGCAAAGTTACAAGTGCATTGAAAAGACTAGTTGGCTATATTTCAAGCAATGCTGCGGGATGCAGATATTGCCAAGCTCACACTATTAGAGCAGCTGAAAGATATGGAGCAGAGCAACAGCAATTAGAGAATATATGGGACTATAAAACACATCCAGCATTCTCTGAAGCAGAACGTGCCGCATTGGACCTTGCTCTTGCTGCCTCGCTAATTCCGAATGCTGTTACAGACGAAATTGCGGAAAATGCCAGAAAGTATTGGAACGAAGGAGAAATAGTTGAAATTATGGGTGTAATCGCATTGTTTGGCTATTTAAACAGATGGAATGACAGTATGGGAACTCAAATAGAAGAAGGTGCTGTTGACTCAGGAAAAGAACTTCTTGGAGCAAAAGGTTGGGAAACAGGTAAGCACACCTACTAATCATGGCTGTAGAAATTGAAAGAAAGTTTTTAGTTAATCCTGAATTATGGGATAATTTAACAAAGCCAGATGGCTTAGAATGCATTCAAACATATTTATTAAAAGATGACTATCGCACAGTTCGTGTGAGGGTATTAGGTGATAAAGGCTTTATTACTTTCAAAGGAAAGACAGTTGGTTTTAGCAAACCAGAATTTGAATACCAAGTACCTGTGAATGAAGCCAAAGAAATGATTCAATTGTTTGGCGAAACTACTATTACCAAAACAAGATACTTATTCCCACAAGGAAAACATACTTGGGAAGTAGATGTTTTTTATGGAGATAATGAAGGATTAATTGTTGCCGAAATAGAACTATCCTCTGAAGATGAAACTTTTTCTCTACCAGAATGGATTGCAGAAGAAGTAACAGGAGATTACAAATACAGCAACTCAAATATTCAAGGCCATCCGTTTAAAAACTGGAAATAATTCTTACGCATTGAAGATTCTTTTCTACCCACTAAAATCTTACTTTTGTAAGATGAATAATTCATTAGTCAAAATTTCACTTTACTTAGTTGCTCTCGTAGTTTTACTTTCTTCTTGTTATAGAACAGAAGAAGCAGATATGATAGTCCATAATGCCACCATAATAAGCGTGGACAAAGATGCCAATGTTTACGAAGCAATGGCGATCAAAGATGGTAAAATTATCGAAATAGGAAAAGAGAATCAAATCTTAAATAAATACAGTTGCGACTTAAAAATAGACGCAGCGCTTGCAACTATTCTACCTGGTTTTATAGACGCTCATTGCCACTTCCTTGGGTATGGACTAAGTAAGCAACAAGTAGACTTAAGAGATTTGGGATCAATGAAGGAAATGGTTGAAAAATGTCAAAACTTTCAGCAAAATAGTTCGAGCGGATGGATTACGGGTAGAGGTTGGGACAATACAAAATGGGCTGATCAATCTTTTCCCAACAACACTTTATTAAACGAAGCATTTCCAGAAACACCGGTTTTATTAAGGCGAATAGATGGTCACGGTGCCATAGCCAATCAAAAAGCATTGGATCTTGCAGGAATAACCGACACCACTTTAATTGAAGGCGGTCACATTGAAATCTTGGAGGGTAAGTTAACAGGAATATTGATGGACAATGCAGTAGATAAAGTCCTTGCGGTAATACCAGAAGCCAATCTAGAACAAAAAAGGAATGCCATCCATATTGCTCAAAAAGATTGTTTTGAAAAAGGATTAACTACTGTTACTGATGCCGGACTTAACAAAGATGACATACTGCTGCTGCAGCAATTGGAAAAGGAAAAATTTCTAAAGATGAAAATGTATATCATGATTTCTGATAATAAAGAAAACTTTGATTATTTCATCGACTCTATAGGCCAACCAATTACAACAGAAAGACTAAATATAAGAGGTGTTAAATTTTATGGTGACGGCTCATTAGGTAGCAGAAGTGCTTGTTTGATTCAGCCATACAGTGATGTATCAGATTCTACTAATTTTGGATTTCTCCGTCAAAACCCATCTTACTTTGACAAGAAGATCAACAAAGTAGCAAAAACCGACTTTCAAGTGTGCACACACTGTATAGGAGACAGTGCTGCTAGGGTTATTTTGGATATCTATGGCGAGCATTTGGAAGGCTTTAATGATAGACGTTGGCGAATAGAACATGCTCAGGTCATAAATCCACAAGATTTTGAAGAGTTCAGAAAGTATAGCATTCTGCCTTCGGTTCAACCTACTCATGCTACTTCAGATATGGCTGGGGCAATAAATAGATTGGGTCCTAACCGTGTTAAAAACAGTTACGCTTATAAAGACTTATTAGATCAAAACGGAATCATAGCCTTAGGCACTGACTTCCCTATTGAAAATATAAACCCTATCGAAACATTTTACGCAGCTGTGGCAAGGATAAACAAGTTAAACGAGCCAATGCTAGGATTTCAAAAAGAAAATGCACTGACACGCTGGGAAGCACTTCAAGGAATGACTATTTGGGCAGCAATGGCTAATTTTGAAGAAAAAAGTAAAGGATCTTTAGAAGTCGGAAAAGATGCAGATTTTATCATTCTCTCACAGGACTTAATGTCTGTACCAGAAGAAAATATATTGACTACTTTTGTGACCGCTACTTATGTTAACGGAGAGAAAGTATTTGGCAAATAAATTAAAAATACCAAAATGAAATTATTACAAGAACTGGTTAAGATTCATGCTCCTTCAGGTAACGAAAGTGCAATGACTGCTTTCTTATTGAAATACATAAATGACAACAAATCAACTTGGCAAGTCGAACCGGAGTTGTATTATGGTAATGAATTTCAAGATTGTATCATGCTAAAATTTGGCAAACCGACTACAGCCGTTTTTGCGCACATTGATAGCATTGGCTATACCGTTAAATACGGAAAGGAGTTAATCAAAGTAGGAGGCCCTAGAATAGAAGATGGAGATATGCTTTGTGGCACTGATTCCAAAGGATATTTCGAAGCAGAATTAGTCGTTTTGGAAAATGACTTAAATGATAGAAGAATAGAGTATCTATTGGACAGAGATATTGATAGGGGTACAGACCTTTCATTTGTTCCTAATTGGAGAGACGACGAAGAATATATCCAATGTTGCTACATGGACAATAGACTAGGTGTTTGGAATGCTTTACAATTGGCTGAAACATTAGAAAATGGTGTCATTTGTTTTTCAACTTACGAAGAACATGGTGGAGGAACAGTTGGTTACTTGGCAAAGTACATGTTTGAAAACTGGGGAGTGAGACAAGCATTAATATCTGACATAACATGGGTTACAGAAGGCGTATTGCATGGCAAAGGTGTTGCCCTTAGCATGAGAGATAGCGGTATTCCGAGAAGATCATGGCTCAATCGTATCATTGCATTCGCAGAAGAAAGTAAAATACCATTTCAACTAGAAGTAGAAAGTGCGGGCGGTAGTGATGGCAATCAATTGCAAAAATCACCCTACCCTTTTGACTGGTTGTTTATTGGAGCACCTGAGGACTTTGTGCATACTCCTAATGAAAAGGTTCATAAGAAAGATATCGAATCCATGGTTACTATGTATAAATATCTAATGGCTAGATTGTAATAGATGGTAAAAAGTATTCACGAAATAACCCACTGATTGCGAATAATAAAGTACTACGCTCAAAACTTTCCACGATGGTTAGTTTTGAGATATGAAATTGACTCTGATTCTTCTTTTTTTCATCATACCCCTTTTACATTTTGCGGAAGGAGCCGAAATAGTATATGAAATTCAGTACAAAACAAATGGGTCGATAAAAACTGGTTATATTTTTGGAGGTTTCACTGATTCAAATACGGACTCTATTTACAAAAATCATCCTAAGGAATTTCAAGAACATATGTTATCCCATGGGACTTATGAAGATACCATTTCTATTCATTTAGTGCTACACGATTTAACGGATATTCAAGCAAAAGCAGCATTTCCAATTCATAGTTTTCAACTAGGTTCTGAAGTAATTCATATTCCTTCCAATCAAATCACTTTCATGAAACTGATTAAGACTTGGATTAAATCCGATTATCACATCGAA
The DNA here is from genome assembly GCA_913064955.1 of uncultured Flavobacteriales bacterium. Classification (GTDB taxonomy): domain Bacteria; phylum Bacteroidota; class Bacteroidia; order Flavobacteriales_D; family Parvicellaceae; genus Parvicella. The sequence goes on along the minus strand of CAJYBK010000026.1, from coordinate 16,457 downwards.
ATGTTATCAGAGTATAGACAAGAAGATACACTTTGGTTTAACAACAAACATAATATCTATTATCCTGTTGGCGTTGAAATTGGTTGTAGAATTAATGCTTATGAATTTGATTCCTCAAAAAATAACAAAGTACTACTTAAACAATTTGGAATTGAATATCTAAAAAAGGTAACCACTCCTTCTGATTATCAATATAGAAAACGATTAATTCAATTACTCTATCAGAACAAGGTTATTATAATAGAACTTTGTGGTTGTTGATTCTATCTCCCGGACTTCTTTCTACCCCACCATTTTTCAATCATTACGTCAGGATAAACATTGATCTTATCTCCAAAGTCATTCTCAAAAAAGTAATACTCTACGCCTTCCTTTTCACAAATACCTGTGAGTTCCGCTCCCCATTCTTTCAAATATTTAGGATGGTGATTTTTGGTAAGTTTATGAAAAAATAAAGTATTGTACCCTTTTACATTTGGTGCTGGGTTATTTTTTATTCTCTTGATTTGCGCTGGTCGTAACTGAATAGCTGGCATAATGATTCTTTTTGTAAAAAAAACGCCATCAACATAATGTCAATGGCGTTTATTATTGTTTTAACGTTTCATTTTAGATAGCACTCTTACCTAAAAGTAAAACAGGATTCTCTAAATAGTTTTTAACTGAGTTTAAGAAAGCAGATCCAACTGCCACATCAACTACTCTGTGATCGCAAGAAAGCGTTACCTTCATAACATTACCAGGAACAATCTCACCATTCTTTACTACCGGTACTTGTTGTATTCCTCCCACGGCTAAAATACATGCATCTGGCGGATTGATAATTGCCGTGAATTCATCAATTCCAAACATACCTAAATTAGATATAGTAAAAGTGTTTCCTTCCCAATCTGCTGGTTGTAATTTTTTAGATTTAGCTTTTTGTGCCAAGTCTTTTACTTCCGCTCCAATTTGGGTCAATGATTTTCCATCGGCAAATCTAATCACCGGAACAAGTAATCCGTCAGGAACGGCTACAGCAACACCTATATGAATGTGACTATTATATCTGATAAAATCTCCATGCCATCCAGAATTAACTGCTGGATGATCCTTCAATCCTTCCGCACAAGCTTTCACCACTAAATCATTAAATGATATTTTCTCTGGTGCAATTTGCTTATTGATTGAAACTCTTGCTGCCATTGCATTATCCATATCAATACTTACTGTCAAGTAAAAATGTGGAGCAGAGAATTTAGATTCTCCTAGTCTATTAGCAATCACCTTTCTCATTTGAGAAACTGGTTCGTCTACATAACTTTCAACACCTGTGAAAGTACCACCTCCACCATTGAAATTATCAATATCTCTTTTTACAATTCTACCACCTTCACCAGTTCCACGAACTTGCTTTAGGTTAATATTTCTTTCCTCTGCCAATCTTTTAGCCAAAGGTGAGGCAACAACTCTTTCTCCACTTTCATTAGCCGAAGGATAACTTTTTACAGGAGCAATAATAGTTTTGTTTTCTGTTTTTACAGCAACCTCTTTAGTTTCTCTTGACGAATTTGAAGCAACTTCTACAGGTTTTACCTCTTCTTTCTTTTCCTCTTTGGTTGATGCTGCTGCTTCTGCTTCTATTAAAGCTTTTACATCTTCTCCTTTCTCTCCTAGAATTGCTAATATACCATCTACTGGCGCTGCTTTTCCTTTTTCAACACCAATGTATAATAATACACCTTCCTGAAAAGACTCAAACTCCATTGTAGCTTTGTCTGTTTCAATTTCTGCTAATAACTCGCCAGTCTCAACGCTGTCTCCTACTTTCTTGTGCCATTCTGCTACAACACCTTCTTTCATAGTGTCGCTCAGTTTGGGCATTCTAACTACTTCTGCCATTTTAGGATGGGTTTAATATTCTTTAATAAATGGATAATTAGGCTCTTTGTATACATCTTCGTATAGTTCATAACCTTCTAAATCTTCAGACTCTTCAGCAAACTTAACTGATTCAGCTATCACGTCTTTTACTCTTTGACTTATTTTTTCCAGTTCTTTTTCAGTCGCCAATTTGTTTTCCTTGATAGTATGTAATACTTTTTCAATAGGATCTTGATTCTTATAATCTTCAACTTCTTTTTTAGTACGATATTTTTGAGGGTCAGACATTGAATGCCCTTTGTATCTGTAAGTCAATATATCTAAAAGAACCGGACCTTTTCCTGCTCTTACATGCTTACATGCATCCTCTATAGCTTCATGCACTGCCTCAACAGACATTCCATCTACTTCAAACGATGGCATATCATAAGACAATCCCATTTTGGACATGTTAGTTACATTGGTTGTTCTCTCAACAGATGTACCCATTGCATAGTTATTGTTTTCAATAATAAATACGACAGGTAATTTCCAAATCATAGCCATATTGAATGTCTCATGCAATGCTCCTTGACGAGCTGCGCCATCACCGAATGAACAAAACGTAACATTTTTGGTTCCATTATACTTTTCAGCAAAAGCGATTCCTGCTCCCATTGGAATTTGAGCGCCAACGATTCCATGTCCTCCCATTAGATTTACCTCCTTATTGAACATGTGCATTGATCCACCTTTACCTTTGGACATCCCTGTTCGTTTACCGTACAGTTCTGCCACCATATATTTAGGATGAACCCCTAATGCAATTGGATGAGCGTGATCTCTATAAGCTGTAATATGTTTATCATCTTTCTTTGATCCAGATGCTGTACCTGTTACCAAAGCTTCTTGTCCGATATATAAATGGCAAAATCCGCCAAATTTTTGTTGAATATATAAAGCGCCAATCTTCTCTTCAATCTTCCTCATTAGCAACATATCCTCGTACCATTTTAGGTATTGAGCTTTGCTATACTTTAACTTGCCAGCCTTTTTATCTTTTGCCTTTGCAGTAGTTTTCTTTTTTGCCGATGCTGTTGTAGCCATAAATTTGCGTGTTTAGTAATACAAATATAGAATATGATACAAAGTATTGGGAACAATGTGGAAAGAATTTTCAAAAAATTCCTAATTGAAACTAAAAAGTGTGATTTAGAAATAAAATAAACGCTAATACAACGCTACTTTTTATCCGTAATAGCAGCAACACAATTCTGACCATCAATAGCAGCAGAAACAATACCACCAGCATAACCAGCGCCCTCTGCACATGGGTACAAACCTTTAATTTCTACATGTTGAAAAGACTCCCTATCTCTAGGTATTCTAACAGGAGAAGATGTCCTAGATTCAGTACCGTGAATCACTGCGTCATTTGTCAAATACCCTCGCATCTTTTTTCCAAAATGCACAAATCCTTCTCTTAAATTTTTAGCAATAAAATTTGGCAACACTTTATTTAAATCCGTTGAAACTAATCCTGGAAAGTAAGATGTTTTGGGGAGATCCTTTGAAACTTTTTTATCTACAAAATCAACTAGCCTCTGTGCTGGTACTTGCTGTGTTTTACCACCAGCAACCCAACATTTTTGTTCCACATTTTTCTGAAACTCCAAACCCGCTAGCGGACCATATTGATGAAAATCCGGAATATCCTCCCATCTTACTTCCGTAACTATTCCTGAATTGCTGTAAGGGTTATTTCGTTTACTAGGAGACCACCCATTGGTAACTACCTCTCCATTTTCAGTGGCGCAAGGAGCAATGATACCTCCCGGGCACATGCAAAAAGAATAAACTCCTCGATCTGCTGTTTTGTGCACCAAACTATATGATGCCGGAGGCAATAATTCTCCTCGATCCTCCATTTTGTATTGAATGCTATCAATCAACTGTTGGCTGTGTTCCACCCTTACCCCTAAGGCGAAAGGCTTAAATTCTATTAAAACATCTTTCTTGTGTAGTAATTCAAATACATCTCTAGCACTATGTCCAGTTGCCAATATTAATTGACCACAATCAATTTTTTCTGAACCATTAATTTCAATTCCTTTAATGGATTTATTTTCAATAAAAATATCAGTTAATTTAGAATGGAACCTTACTTCTCCTCCTTTTTCGATAATTAAATCACGGATGCTCTCTATTATTTGAGGTAATTTATTGGTTCCAATATGTGGATGTGCATTGACTAAAATATCTCGATCTGCTCCAAAGAAAACCAATTGCTCCAAAATTTTCTTTACACTTCCTTTCTTTTTACTTCGAGTGTACAACTTACCATCCGAGTAGGTTCCTGCTCCACCTTCACCAAAGCAATAATTAGATTCAGGATCAACAACTTGTTCTTTGGTAATTTTGGCTAAATCTTTTCGTCTTTCTTTTACCGGTTTCCCTCTTTCGTATATGATAGGCTTACAACCTCTTTCCAGTGCTTCCAAACCTGCAAACAATCCAGCAGGACCAGCTCCTACAATATGAATTTCGGGACTATTTTTAGCAACTTCCAAAAAGTCAAACTTTACTATTTCCTCCGGTATCACTTCATCAATATACACATCGATAGTCAATAAATATCTTACTGGGGCTCTTCTAGCATCTATGGACCTTTTGACTATTCTATATTCAACTTTCCGAATAGGAACATTGACTTCTGTTGCTACTTCTTCCTTAAGTAATGCCTCATCAAAAGCAATTTCCGGAAGGACAAGTATTTGAATTTGTTTGATCACAATTTACTAAAAAGGACTATCGTCATCACTATTGAAATCCGCATCGAAATTATCGTCAGAATTCATTTTAGATGGCATTGTATAAGAACCAAAACCATCATCAAAATCTTCTCCACCTTGAATTGAAGTTAATGCCGAATTACTATAGCCATCATCACTAAATGAATCAAGATTGTCAAACTTAGCGAACTTACCAATAAATTTCAGTCTCACATCTTCCAATGAACCATTTCTGTGTTTGGCTATAATAATCTCACCTTGACCTGCACAAGGGGTATTATCTGGCCAGGTATCCAATTGGTAGTACTCTGGACGATAAATAAAACATACAATATCCGCATCCTGCTCAATCGCTCCAGATTCACGAAGATCGGAAAGCATTGGTCTTTTATCTCCGCCTCTGGATTCAACTGAACGACTCAACTGAGACAATGCTAAAACAGGCACATTCAATTCCTTCGCGATTTCTTTAATAGACCTTGAAATTGTAGAAATTTCTTGCTCTCTATTACCTCCTGAACCACCTGCTGACATTAATTGAAGGTAATCGATAATCACCAAATTAATATCGTTTTGAGATTTCAAACGTCTACATTTTGCTCTTAACTCAAACACAGAAAGTGCTGGAGTATCATCAATAAATAACGGTGCTTCTGAAAGTTTCTTAGTCCTTTCAAAGAATTGATTAAACTTTTCCTTTGTAAAATTTCCTTTTCTAATATCCTCTGCTGGAATTTCTGCTTCTCCCGAAATCAAACGATTCACTAACTGTAGCGAACTCATCTCCAAAGAAAACACTGCTACTCCATGTCCGTATTGAACCGCCACATTTCTAGCTAAGGATAATACAAATGCCGTCTTACCCATACCAGGACGAGCTGCAATTACGACCATGTCAGATTTTTGCCAACCCGATGTGACTTTATCCAAATCTGTAAAGCCAGATGGAATTCCGCTAATACCGTCTTCACGATTCATAGCGATTTCAATTTCTTTACTTGCTTGGTAAACCAAGTCTTTCATAGTATCGTAACTCTTTCTAATATTTCCTTCGGCCACTTTAAAAAGTGAACTTTCAGCATCATCCAATAGGTCAAATACATCCGTTGTTTCGTCATAAGCCTTATTAATGACATGACTGGAAACCTTGATTAGTTCTCTCAAAATATACTTTTGAGAAATTACACGAGCATGCGCTTCAGTATTAGCGGTAGATGCTACTCTATTGGTTAATTGTGAAATGTAAAACGGACCTCCAACTTCATCTATTTGACCTTTACTTCTTAACTTTTGAGTTACGGTAAGAATATCTATAGGCTGTGATTCTCCAAATAAATCCTTTATGGCTTCGTAAATCTTTTGGTGAGATTCCTTATAAAAACTTTCAGGCTCTAAAATATCAATAACTTCATTTACAGGATCTCTTTGAAGCATCAATGCTCCTAAAACAGCTTCTTCCATATCTGTTGCCTGAGGAGGTAGTTTCCCTCCAATTTGAGCAACAGGATTATTTGCAGGGTTAATTTTTCTCTTACCCTGACCTCCCGTATTCATTATATCTCCTACCTTTTCTGCCATACTACAAATGTAAGGCTAAATATTGTTTTTAAAATAGAAGACAGATTAAAAAGTTATAAGAGTACTTTATTAACAATTGTTAGTATCGCAAATGATTAAAAAATCGCTAAGATTATTAACTTGCATCATGGAAAATGATTACATCGAAATTAATAAAGCGCTTTGGAATAATAAAACGGATATTCATATTGCATCTGAGTTTTATGATAATGAAAACTTCTTAAAAGGAGAGAATTCCTTAAAGGAAATTGAACTAAATCTATTAGGCGATATAGAAGGCAAACGAATTCTTCACCTTCAATGCCATTTTGGTCAAGATACGATGTCTTTAGCTAGAATGGGCGCAAGTGTAGTTGGAGTTGATTTATCGGACAAAGCGGTAGAGCATGCAAATGCTACTGCGAATGATTTAAATGTCGATGCAACTTGCATCTGCTGCGCCCTTTAAGATGCTCCCAATCATGGCCATGAAAAATTTGATCTAGTATTTACTACATACGGAGCCATAGGTTGGCTGCCGGATATCAACCAATAGGCGAAAACAGTTTCCCATTTTCTAAAACCTAGTGGCAAGTTAGTTTTTGTAGAATTTCATCCCGTAATATGGATGTTTGATGACGACTTAAAGGAAATCACCTTTAGATATTTTAAGGATGAGGCAATTGTAGAAATTGAGCAAGGGACTTATGCGGACAAGAATGCGGACATTAAACAAACATGTATTTCTTGGAATCACGGTTTAGCAGAAGTAATGTCAAGTCTACTTCAAAACGGTTTAGAAATAAAAGACTTCCAGGAATACGACTACTCACCTTACAACTGTTTCAATAATTGTTTAGAAACTGAAAAAGGTAGATTTAGAAACGAAAAATATGGTAATAAAATACCGATGACCTACAGCGTTCTTGCCATAAAGAAATAAATTTACTTAATAGTTCCTATCCAAATTCTATCTTCAAATACTTGGCCGATGTACAACTTCCCATTGTAGACAAAGCCAGTACTTCCCGCTGATATTTTCTCTCCGTCATTGCTGAATAAAACTTGCTTTTCATAAGTTTTTAAGTCGATACGATAAATAACTGTGGGAGAATTATTCATCCTACTTTTGGTATGCTTGACAAATTTCATCATTTTAGGATGTGAGGTAGTGTAAAGAAACCTACCATCAGAGAGTAAGTTGTCTCCTCCTTTTAGTTTGAGCAATGCTTTTTTTTCATGCGATGTCATATCTATTTTAAATAGTTTATTTGACATGGAAGTAGTCACATACATTTGGTCATCGTATATGCACAATCCATTAGGATACTTAAACCCCTTCACAAATTCTTTGTATTCTCCGTTTTCAAAATGTATAACACTACCTCCAAACATCTTAAAATTAGAATAATAAAATTCATCTTTAGAAACTGCTAACATATCATTTGCACGTCCAATTATACCTTCGCGAAACACAGTATCCTGAACCACACTATCCTTATAAATCTTAAACCTAAATATCTCTTCCGTATCCTTATCTCTGTGACTAATTACAAATAAATAATCTTCAAATATACTCACACCATGAGGGTGAAATTTCACATTATTCTCCTTAAAAACAACTTCTATTCTTTCTTGTTTTTGGGTTGCCAAGTCTATTTCCCAAATCTCCCCTATTCCATAGCCCACTCTTCTGTTATCGCATGCAATAAGAATTCTGTTGTGCTTTTCATCTAATTGAAAATCTTCCGGACCATCTCCAACTTCTAAACTGATTTCTTCGGAATACTCGGTAGTTTGAATCGGTAGAGCAGCACAACTAATAAGTGTACCAAAAGATATGATTATACTCCACTTAATCATTCGCCTCTAACTGATATTCATAAAGTTTCCTATATGCCCCATTTTCCAAAAGTATTAATTCTGAATGACTCCCTACCTCAACAATTTCACCTTTTTCCAGCACTATTATTTTATCTGCATTTCGAATAGTGGACAATCTATGAGCAATGACTATGGAAGTTCTTCCTTGGGTTAATTTTTCAATTGCATTTTGAATTAAAATTTCACTTTCTGTATCTATAGAAGATGTGGCTTCATCTAAAATTAAAATTTTAGGTTGATACACATATGCTCTTATAAAAGCAATTAACTGTCTTTGTCCTACAGATAACAATCCACCTCTTTCTTTCACATTAAAATCGTAGCCTCCTGGTAAATTCATAATAAATTCATGAGAACCTACCAACTTGGATGCTTCAATTACTTCTTCTCTGGAAATGTCTTTGTTTCCTAGTGTAATGTTGTTCAATATAGTATCACTATACAAGAAAACATCCTGCAAAACGACCGAGATATTTTGTCTCAACAAAGTCAGATCAATACTTCTTAAATCGACCCCATCAATGGTGATATCTCCTTTTTGATATTCATAAAATCTTCCCAATAGATTAATGATCGAGGTCTTACCAGCACCAGTTGCACCAATAAATGCTACTGTTTCTCCAGCATTCACTTCAAAGTTTAAATTCTTTAAAACAAAATTAGGCTCTTCATAAGCAAACCAAACATCTTTAAAAGACAGTTTACCATTAAAATTAAGTTCTGTTGTCGTTCCTGTATTCTCAATAATTTCATCTGTATCAAGAATTTTAAATACGCGTTCTGAACCAACCATTCCCATTTGCAAAGTATTGAATCTATCCGCCAACATTCTAATCGGACGATATAGCATATTGATAAACATGATAAATGCTATCATGTCTCCCGATAATTCATTTAAGGAAACTCCAGGCTTGCCTACCTGTAGCAAAACATAAATAACCAATAACCCTAAAGACAAAGCACTTAAAATTTCCACAACCGGGAAGAAAATGGAATATGCCCAAATACTTCTAATATTTGCTTTTTTATGTCTTTCATTGATTTCTGCAAAAGCTTTTGCCTCTCGTTTTTCTCTACCAAAAACTTTGACTAATGCCATTCCTGTTACTCTTTCTTGAACAAAAGTGTTTAGAGACGAAATACTTGTACGCACATCCTGAAAAGATTTCTTAATAGCCTTCTTGAAAATATTAGTTGCAATCAGTAGCACAGGAATAGGAATCAATACAAAGAAGGTCAATTCCCAGTTGGTCCAAAACATAAACGCCAAAGCCACGATTAATTTCAGAATGTCTCCAATAATAGAAATTAAACCTTGCGAGAATATTTGAGCAATTGTTTCCATGTCACTGACTGCTCGAGTAACCAACATCCCAATTGGATTTTTATCAAAAAACTTTAATCGAAGTTTGGTAATGTGAGCAAACAGCTGAACCCTTAAGTCCTTGATAACATATTGACCTAAGGTATTTGCCAAGTATACATCATAAAATTGAAGTAGCGTTTCAACTAGTAAAATTCCAACTACAATTAGTATCCCATAAAACAATCCATCCACATCTTTGGATGGTAAGAAATCAGTGATAATGTATTTGATTAATTTAACCCTCGCTGGACTTAAGACAGCCAAAACTATAGTACAAGCCAATGCTCCATAAAAAATGGAACGATAAGGTTTGGAATACGAAAAAACCCTTTTAAACAGTTTTCCATCCCACGCTTTTCCTTGCACATCGCTCATAGGAGGCAAAGGTAATGTTAATGTAAGTAATTAGCAATTAAAGAAATTGACACCTATAAACTAATTAACTTGAATAACTTATCTCTCAATCAAAGAGTTGTTTCCCAAGTTTTTTCTTTCTTTGTTTATATCAATTTTTAAGAAAAACACATTTATGACACTTATAAAATCAATTTCAGGAATTAGAGGAACAATTGGAGGAGCACCAAACGAAGGACTAACTCCTTTGGACATTGTAAAATTCACATCTGCTTATGGCACTTGGCTAAAGCAAAACAATCCAACAGGTAAACTTAAGGTTGTAGTAGGAAGAGACGCTAGAATTTCTGGATTGATGGTAAAGAATATTTGTATAGGAACTCTACAAGGATTAGGTATTGATGTTATTGATTTGGATTTGAGTACAACTCCTACAGTAGAAGTTGCTGTTCCATTAGAAAATGCACAGGGAGGAATTATCCTTACTGCGAGTCACAATCCAAAACAATGGAATGCGCTTAAATTACTGAATGAAAAAGGTGAGTTTATATCTGCTCAAGATGGTGAAACATTATTAGCCATAGCTGAAAGTGATGCTTTCTCTTATGCGGAAGTAGATGACTTAGGAACAATAACTCAAGATGATTCTTACCTGCAAAAGCACATTGACATTATCAAGAACCTTCCATTAGTAGATTGCGATGCTATAGCCGCTGCCAACTTCACAGTGGCTTGTGATTCAGTAAATAGTACTGGAGGAATATTTGTTCCAGAGTTATTGAGACAATTAGGTGTAAAGAACATTATATCGTTATTTGATCAACCAACAGGTGAATTCCCTCATAACCCTGAGCCTCTTCCAGAAAATTTAGGGGACATTGCTAGAGAAATAAAAAATCAAGGTGCAGACCTTGGAATCGTAGTCGATCCAGATGTAGATAGATTGGCATTTGTGTGTGAAGATGGAAGCATGTTTGGAGAAGAATATACATTGGTTGCTATTAGTGATTATGTTCTATCTCAAACCAAAGGAAATACTGTTTCCAACTTATCAAGTACCAGAGCATTGAGGGATGTTACTGAGAAGCACGGTTGTAGTTACCAAGCCGCAGCTGTAGGTGAAGTAAACGTAGTGAACAAAATGAAAGAAACCAATGCAATTATTGGTGGAGAAGGAAATGGAGGTATCATCTATCCAGAAGTACACTATGGAAGAGATGCTTTAGTAGGAATAGGCTTATTCCTTACTCAATTAGCAAAAGACGGAAGAAAAGTTTCTGAATTAAAAGCGTCTTATCCAGCATATACTATTTCTAAAAACAAGATTCAACTGACGCCTGCAATAGATGTAGATGATGTTTTAGCAAAAATCAAAGCGAAGTATGCTGATCAACCTATTAATGATATTGATGGTGTAAAAATTGAATTAGGTAACGAATGGGTTCACCTGAGAAAATCCAATACTGAGCCTATCATTCGTATTTATGCTGAAAGTACTTCAGAATCTTCTGCCAATGCTTTGGGAGAGAGATTTGTAAAAGAGCTAGGGGAACTGGCGAGCTAATAAGAATGAAACTACGTGTTGCGCGACATACTAATAACCTTGAAGCCATAGAGAATTTTTATTGTAAAATTATCGGACTTGATAATCTAGGGGGCTTCCAGAACCATGATGGTTACGATGGACTGTTTCTAGGAAAGAGAGGGCTAGATTGGCATTTGGAATTCACCAAATCCAACCAACCATCAGTTCATCAACCAGATGAAGATGACCTATTGGTGTTTTATGTCAATGACCAAAACGAGTTAAATGACTACAAGAGATTATTTGCGGTAAAAAAAATAGCCGTTCTTCATTCTCCTAATCCGTATTGGAATAGAAATGGATTAGTCGTTAAAGATCCAGACGGATTTGGAGTAGTTATTTGCATTGATCCTAATACTAGGACGTAGTTCTTCTACAGATTTAATTTGCCTTACTTAAATTTTAGACTTGCTGAATTGATGCAATATCTCAATCCGGTAGGCTTAGGTCCATCGGTAAAAACATGTCCTAAGTGTCCCTTGCATCTTTTACATACTACCTCCGTTCGGCTCCATCCATTAGAGCCATCAAAAACATGCTCTACGTGGTTGTGTATGAAATTGGAATAACTTGGCCATCCTGTTCCTGAATCAAATTTATCTTTACTATCGAACAGCGGCAATTGACATGCCTTACAGTGGTAGGTACCAGTTTTATAGTTTTTGTCGTAAGTACCAGATCCTGCTCTTTCAGTACCTTTCATTCTTAGAATTTCATATTCCTCAGCGGATAATAATTGCTGCCAGACTTTCTCAGGGTACTCTATCAGTGTAAGTGTATCCTTTAAACTTTCTTTTCCACTAGGATAAGGTATAACTCCAGTATTAGCAGATGAATTTGAAATATTAGCACAACTAAATACCAGCACAAAAGAACTCAACAATAAGAACAATAGATTTTTCATGATTTGAGATTTAATAATGTTTAGTATACCAATAAGAACAATCCTGACAGAATAAAGTTCAATCTCCATTTTAAAGCGCTGAAATGATGTATTTTACATCCTCAATGGTCAAAAAACAACGATAACAGTAAATTTTGGTCAAAATAATTTAGCTTTTTCTTTGATTATCAAAAAATAATCGTTCTTTTGTAATGCGTTCAACGTTCTAGGGCAATAAAGTTATTGTCTTTTACTTTGAATTCAAAACAATTAAAAGCCGAGGTAAAAGACGGTAGTACTTATTTATTATTTTTTTATTATGAACATTTTTGTTGCCAGTTTAAATTATGGCGTAACTAGTGAAGAACTTCAATCAGTATTTGAAGCTTATGGTGAAGTATCATCTGCAAGAGTAATTACAGATAGAGACTCAGGAAGATCTAAAGGATTTGGTTTTGTTGAAATGCCAAATGACGATGAAGCGAAAGCTGCTATCGAGGAATTAAATGACGCTTCTGTTAAAGGAAGAAACATCGTTGTTAAAGTTGCTGAAGATAGACCAGAGAGAAAGTCATTTTAAGTTTTAAAATACTTCCAACTATATATCCTCTTTCATTAATTTGAAAGGGGATTTTTTTTATTCAAATTTCACCAAAAAGGCGTCTTTAAAAGGGCCGCTCTTTATATCCTTTAGTTTACTCTTCGCATCTTTTTTACTGGCAAAAGATCCAACGTAATACTTATAGTTAAAAGCAGAGTTTGTGTTTTGAAGTATAATCTCTTCGATAGGATCACCAATAGATAAGAAATCTGGATTCTCCAGGGAAACAGGACCAGTTGATGCGAATATTTGAATCTTCCAGACCGGCTCGTTCTTTAACTCCTCATTTGGTTTGTCTGCCGTCCTCATTTCAATACTATGATTGGTCTTAACGAAGTCTCTGAATGCTCTAAATACGGCAGAAGCAATTATGTCTTGTCCCTTTTCTGGATTCAAATATACCTCTTCTGTAGGGTTGGTCATAAAACCTGTCTCAACCAATACTGCTGGCATATTGCTTTCCTTTAATACCAACAGATTATACAACCTGTCATTTTTTAACTTTACTCCCCTGCTATATCTTCCTGCTCTTTCCTTAAATTGCTTTTGAATTTCGTGTGCAAGTTTATTGCTTACTTTACTTTGAAAGGTATGAATATGTGTTTCCGTGCCCACAACTGAAGGATTATCACTTGCATTGCAATGTATAGATATAAAATAGTCTGCTTTTAAATCATTTGCTATTTTAACTCTTTCTTCTAACGGAATAAATACATCTGTTTTTCTTGTATAAAGTACTTTCACCTTGTGCCCTAAAAACTGTTCGATATAACCACCCAATTTTAATGTCATCGCTAGGTTCAAATCCTTCTCGTCCAATAATCCTTTTGTTTGATGCAGGTTACCTGGATCATTACCTCCATGACCAGCATCTAAAACAACAACTAATTGAGTCGTGTCTTGCGCATTCGACATTAACATGCTAAACAGTATGAAGAGTACTAATAATCTTTTCATTTTTCCAAAATAGTAACAGCAAATTGAAGTTTCGGTTTCCAGTAGGAATCCGCATCTACATTTGAAATCATAATCCCTCTGCTTGAAGATGCGTGAATCATTGTCAGAGGATTATTAGAAACCACAATTCCCACATGGGAAATATTGTTCTTACTCGATCCAAAAAAAACTAAATCACCACTTTGTGCTTTGCTTAATTTTACGGTTTGATACGTTGTTGCCTGAACTCTGGCTGTTCTAGGTAATTGCTTACCATTTTTACTATATACGTACTGAGTAAACCCAGAACAATCAAACCCTTTTGGTGTAATCCCTCCATATTTGTATGGTGTCCCTAAATGCTTCTTGGCTTCCTTAAGTACTCCTTCCCTTACTTTACTTACAGATATTGGCTTTCCTGGGGTACTAGTCTCCGTAGGTGTAACTTCTACTTCAGTTGTAACTAGTTCATCATATTGAGCCACATTACCAAAAAGTCTTACATAAGAATCATACTTTATTTTAGCTTTTTCTTTGTCTCCTTTTTCACTCAAAACTCGGATTTCATCAGCAATTCCAATTTGAAGATCGTAAATATAGTTGCTATAGGCTTTTTTGTAGTAATCTAAACTATCTAAAGTCAGGAACTTCTCATAATCATAGATGGCATTTGCCGAAGAAAATTTCTCATTATTCTTACCCACCTGATATTCTGCTAATGCATGAAACAATACTGGTGAAGGATGTGATTTATAGTCTTCATTTCTAATCAGTTTGTCTGATCTTCGGAGAACCATTTTATAATTACCTTGATCATATAACATTTCCAATTTGTCTATTTTTCTGTTTTGGGCCAACAACCCGTTCACAAAAAATAAACTTAAAAATGATTTATTAAAAAATATTCAAAAAAATAAAATCAGACCAGATTCCTTAATAGCAGCAATAAGACAACTCGCAGTTATGACTAATGCAGGTATATCTATTTATGATTCACTTAGTGAGATTGCTACAGCAACAGAAGATAAAGCACTTAAAACTGTTTTTTCAAAAATCGCTGATGACATTAACTCTGGTCTTTCTATCTCTGCATCTATGGAAAACTTTAGGTTTGAACTTGGAAACTTAACAATTGCTATGGTTAATCTTGGTGAAAGAACTGGTAACCTTGATGAAGCATTATATGCATTAGCAGATATGCTTGAAGAGATTAGAGCGAACTTTATAAAATTTAAAAAAGCAATGGCATATCCTAGAAATGTAATGATTGCGATGGCTGTAGCTTTTACAATCTTAATATCTTATGTTGTTCCAGAATTTAAAGTAATATTTGAAGAACTGCGTGCTGAATTACCACTTCCTACTCGAATTTTATTGACATTGGAGCATCTATTTAATAATTATGGTCCTTATGTTTTAGCTTCTTTAATAACTGCCTTTATGCTATTTAAATACGCTATAAATAACTATATAGATATAAGATATAAATGGCATCAATTATTACTAAAAACATATCTAATAAAAAATGTAATTATGTATTCAACACTTAGTAGGTTTACACTTGTATTTTCTGAACTTATTCGTGCAGGTATTCCTATAGCTGATGCACTTGATACGTCAACAGATATGATAGATAATCTTCCTTTAAAGGCTAAGTTACAGTCTGTTAGGATTGTTGTTGAAAAAGGTGGTACTTTAAATAAAGGTCTAAAGGACACAAAATTGTTTGAAAACATGATTATTCAAATGATTAGTGCTGGAGAAGACAGTGGTACCCTTGATGCTATGATTAAAAAAGTAGCTGAATACTATAAAATGAAATTTGATCTTATTATTGATGGATTAACTGAAGCTATTGAGCCAATTATGCTTTTTTTCATGGCTGGTATGATTTTATTATTAGCTTTAGGGATTTTCTTACCAATGTGGGATATGGGGAATGCTGTACAAGGTCGAACGTAGAGGTTAGACACTTAGTACTTTTACTAACCTTATGCTCCTTAATAAAACAATTCAAATAAACTTCATTTGTAGCTAAGATAGAATCTTGAACTATATTCTAGTTCAAGACTACCTTTAATACTACATAAAACTACTAAGCTATATCAAACCGATCCAAATTCATCACCTTAGTCCATGCAGATACAAAGTCATCTACAAAGCGCTTCTGCGCATCTAAACTACCATAAACTTCTGCTAGAGCACGCAGTTGTGAATTTGAACCAAAAATCAAATCTACCCGTGTTGCTGTCCATTTGAGTTCATCAGTTGCACGATTAATACCATCAAATAGATCTTTATCATCTGAAACTGGTTTCCATGTTGTGCCCATGTCGAGTAAATTAACAAAGAAGTCGTTGGTAAGTGACTCTGCATGTTCAGTAAAGACACCATGAGATGTCTGATTAACATTCGTGTTTAAAACGCGCATCCCGCCAATAAGAACTGTCATCTCAGGTGCACTAAGTGTTAGTAATTGCGCCTTATCTACTAGTAATTCTTCATCGGATACGGAATATTTAGTTTTAATGTAATTTCTAAATCCATCTGCAAATGGTTCTAGAACGTCGAAGGATTGAGAATCTGTTTGTTCCGCTGAGGCATCCATACGACCTGCTGTAAATGGAACAATCACCTCATATCCAGCATTTTTCGCT
>CAJYBK010000025.1 GCA_913064955.1 uncultured Flavobacteriales bacterium | reverse complement strand
AAACATCAGAAAGGAGTACAAAAACCATATTGCTAAAATTTTCACAATGGTTTATGGAGGTGTTGTAAAAGGTGCCATGCCAGCAACTTTTGGAATTGAAGAAGAATTAGCAACTAAAAGTTGGCCTCCAGCTCAAATGAGAGACATAGAGGCACAATACAACAAAATGACTGTTGCAGAATTATCTGAAATGGCTCCTGGATTTGACTGGGCTAATTATTTCACTGCTCGTAATATTAAAGTAGATTCAGTGATTGTAGGACAAAAGGACTTCTTTACAAAATTTGCAAATATGTACGCCAATAACTCGGTGGAGTCTTGGAAATCATATTTAATCTGGAATGTTTTAAATGCAAGTGCTTCTGCTCTTACTATGGATATGGAAAGAGCCAACTTTGCTTTTTATAGCACAGTAATGAGAGGAACTAAGAAAATGAAGCCACTTTGGAAAAGAGGTGTAATGATGGTTTCTAGTTCTCCTATCGGGCAAGGATTAGGTGAGGTGTTCGTGCAAGATAACTTTTCTCAAGATGCAAAGAAGAAAGTAAACGAAATGGTGGAAAACATCACTTTGGTATTTGAAGAAAGAATTGCGGATTTAGATTGGATGGGACCAGAAACAAAAGTGAAAGCCAAAGAGAAATTAGGATCTTTTGTTAGAAAATTAGGTTTCCCTGACGAGTGGAAAGATTACCCTGGATTGGAAATCACACCAGATAATTATTTTCAAAATGAAATAAACTTGCAAAAGTTTAGTGTCAATGAAAATTTAGCAAAACTTGGAACTGAGATTGACAAAAGTGAATGGCACATGGTACCTCAAATGGTGAACGCTTATTACAATCCATTGTTAAACGAGATTGTTTTCCCTGCAGGTATTATGCAAAAACCTTTCTTTAGCGAGCATTTTGAAGATGCTGTAAACTACGCAAGAATGGGTGCTGTTATTGGACATGAGTTAACTCATGGGTTTGATGATCAAGGAAGTCAATTTGATGCAACTGGTGCAATGGTTAATTGGTGGACAGAAGAAGACAAGGCAAAATTTGATGCTAAGACTCAATTATTAATTGACCAATATAGCGCTTTCGAAGTTTTGGAAGGAGTATTTGTAAATGGAGAGTTAACACTTGGAGAGAACATTGCTGACCTTGGCGGATTAACAATTGCTTATCATGCTTACCAAAAATCGTTGAACGGCAAAGAAGATAAAGTGATTGATGGTTATACAGGAAATCAAAGGTTCTTCATAGCATTTGGTCAAGTATGGCAAAACAATATTAGAGACAATGCATTGGTTCAAAGAGTGAACACTGACCCTCACTCTCCTGGTAAATACAGAGTAAACGGAACTTTGGCTAACATGCCGGAATTCTTTGAAGCGTTTGATGTTCAGGAAGGAGATGCTATGCGTCAGTCTGCAGAAAAAATTGCAAGAATCTGGTAAGTACTTGAATACTTACAAATCCTAATTATAGACCCATTTCTTTATCGAAGTGGGTCTTTTTTTGTGCCTTGAAAAAAGTATCTTTGTAATATTGAAATTTCTAAGTCAAATATTTAAGCAATTATTCATCTTTCCGGTAAGAGTTTATCAATATGTTATCTCTCCGCTTACACCAGGAAGTTGCCGGCATGAACCTACTTGTAGCAATTATACTGTAGAAGCCATAAAAGAATGGGGAGCACTTAAAGGTACTTGGATGGGACTGAGAAGACTTAGCAAATGCCACCCTTGGGGATCGAGTGGCTACGACCCTGTTCCTAAGAAAAACTGCAAGCATTAATTCTGACCAACCGAACATACAAGGTTAAAACCGTTTATCAAAAAATTTACTAGGATTCCTATTTTGAGGCAACTCTGGACTTCAAAACGACTCTTTGATAGTGAATAATTTATTAACTTACACTACTTAACCAATTTAACCTAACCAATGAAAAGAATTATACTCTCAGTAATGTTAGCTCTAACATTACCAATTGGCCAAAGTGTATTAGCACAAAAATCCATTACACATTATGACAATAAGTCGTATGTGGAAGGAGAAATGCTAATCCAACTTAAGGCGAATCAAAGCATTAAAGGTCTAATCAACAAACTTCCTGCAAATTATGAAGTGAAATTAGATCATTTACTTTCAAAACCAATGAGAATCTATTTGGTAACTTTTAACCCAAGCGCCATTTCACATGAAGCATTTCAATCACTGATGTATCAACAACAGGAAGTAAGTGTTGTAGATTACAACTATGAAATCCAAATGAGGTCTACAATTCCAAGTGATGCAAACTTCTCTCAACAGTGGCACCACAATAATACGGGACAAACAGGTGGTACTGCAGATGCAGATATCGATTCTGATTTAGCATGGGACATTACTACGGGTGGACTAACTGCTACTAACGATGACATTGTAGTATGTTTAATTGAAAGTGGAAACTTAGACCACGTTGATTTAACTGGAAATAGATGGGTAAATGTCAATGAAATTCCAAATAACAATATTGATGATGACGGAAATGGTTACATCGATGATTATAATGGATGGAATCCTGTGCAAAACAACGATAACTACGGTACTGGTGCACACGGGACTAACTGTCTTGGGATGATTGGAGCAGATGGAAACAACGGTACTTTAGTGGCCGGTGCAAACTGGGATGTAAAATTGATGGTAGTTGGAGATTATAGCATTAGTACGCAAGCTAACGCTATTGAGGCTTATACTTATCCATTGGAAATGAGACAAATTTGGAACAACACCAACGGAAGTAGTGGGGCATTTGTTGTTGCTACAAGTTCTTCTT
Source organism: uncultured Flavobacteriales bacterium (assembly GCA_913064955.1). GTDB lineage: Bacteria > Bacteroidota > Bacteroidia > Flavobacteriales_D > Parvicellaceae > Parvicella. Next base: position 18,853 of record CAJYBK010000025.1, on the reverse strand, counting down.
GGGGAATTGATCAAGCAGACCCATCTAACTACCCACTTTGGTGTGCTTTTTATGATACACTAGGTAAATATGGTGTTCTTAATGTAGGAGCAACTACCAACAGTAATTTAAATGTGGATGCTGTAGGTGATATGCCAACTGCATGTAACAGTCCTTATATGATTGGTGTGGGTAGAACTGACCACAATGATGCAACAGCAGGTGGGTACGGAGCTACTACAATTGAGTTTGGAGCACCTGGGATAGATGTAGTAACTACAGCAAATACTAACACAACGACAACAACAACTGGTACGTCATTTTCTTGCCCGCTAACTGCAGGGGTTATTGGATTAGCTTATTCTATTCCATGTCCTACTTTCATGAATATTGTAAAAACAGATCCTCAACAAGGAGCAGATTTAGTCTTGCAAGCTTTAATGGATGGAACAGATCCAAAAGCAGCGCTAGCAAGCAAATTTGTTACAGGAGGAAGACTAAATGCAAGAAACACTTTAGATGAACTGATGTCAGTTTCATGTTCTGGAACATTATGTTTGGCTCCTAGTTCGGTTAATTATGCAAATGTGACAGGTGTAGATGCAGACATTACATGGAACCCTTATGCTTCAGCTACTGCATACGATCTTTATTACAAAGAGCAATCTTCTCCAACTTGGACACAAGTTCAGGTAACCGGTACAACTTATAATTTAGCGGGACTTACTCCATGTACTTATTACGAGTTTTATTTGCAATCTATTTGCGGTACAGACTCGAGTAATAATTCAGGTACGCAAACATTCAGAACTACTGGTTGTGGAAACTGTATAGATTTGGCTTATTGTTCTGCAAGTGCTGATGCATCTGACGAGCACATTGCATCTGTTGAAGTTGGTTCGTTGAACAATGTGTCAGGAAATGATAACGGTTATGGTGACTATACTAGTGGTACAGTTGCATCTCCATCTTTCACTGAAGGACAAACTTATGCTTTAACACTTACTCCTGCTTGGTCAGGAACTTTATATGATGAATACTTTAGAATCTGGATTGATTTAGATCAAAACGGAACATTTGATCCAAGTGATTTATTATATGATCAAGGTGCGGCAACTCAAACTCCAGCAACTGGTAACATTACAATACCTACAGGTACAATCCCTGGAAGTACAAGAATGAGAGTTCAAATGGCATACCAAGGAAGTGGTCAAGCAACCTTACCTAGTGAATGTGGTTCATTTACATGGGGTGAAATTGAAGACTATTGTGTAGACATTGTACAAGCTCAAATTTGTGGATTTACGGTTTCAAATACTGTAGTGGACCCTTCATGTGCTGGTGTGGACAACGGGAGTATCGATGTTGTAGTATCTGGAGGTTCTCCAGCTTATACATATGACTGGTCTCCAAATGGAGAAACAACTTCTAACATTAGCGGATTAGCTCCAGGAACATACGACATCGTAGTAACAGATAACGCAGGTTGTGATACAACAATGAGTTACACTTTGAGTTACGCTTCTGCTGTAAGTGTTATTGTTACAACGACTGCAGCATCTTGTAATGGTGTTTGTGACGGTACCGCTTCAGTAACTGCGTCAGGAGGAACTCCAAGTTACACTTACAATTGGATCCCTGCACCAGGTGCTGGACAAGGTACAGATGCTACATCTAGTTTGTGTGCAGGAACTTACACTGTAGACGTGACTGATGCTAATGGATGTATTGCTTCTGGAACTGGAACTGTAAACGAACCTGCTGCGGTAAATGCAAGTTATACTAGTTCAGTTTCTGGACAAACGGTAACATTTACAAACGCATCTTCAACAGGTACATACCTTTGGGATTTTGGAGACGGTAACACATCGGCTGCTACTAATCCTTCATATACTTATACTTCATATGGTGACTTTACTGTTTGTTTAACAGTCACTACTTCATGTGGAACAGATAGTACTTGTAGTACAGTTCAAATTGTGAACTCATCTGCAGTTGAGGAAAACGAAATTAGTTTCCTTAACTACTATCCTAACCCAGCCAAAGAGAAATTATTCATTACGAATATCCCATCTGAGGTCTCTAGTATTTCTTTGGTAGATATTACCGGGAAAACTATCAGTAATTTCATGCTTAAAAGCACTCAACTAGAATTAGATATCAATGACTTAAGTCAAGGTGTATATCTATTAATGGTAAAAGATGCTTCTGGAAATGTGATTGCAACAGATAAGTTCAATAAGATTAAATAATCTTACATACATATAAATGTAAAATGGGTGATTAACATTGTTAATCACCCATTTTTATTATCTCTTATTTTGAAAGTAACTTCGTATTATTTCCGAACATTCCTTTTGAAGAACACCAGATGCTATCTGAGTTACCGGGTGTAGAACTTTTTCATTCAATCTTTGAAAGCCTCTTCTTTCATCATTGGCTCCATAAACAATTCTGCCTATTCTTGTCCAAAACGCTGCACCGGCACACATCACACATGGTTCAAGTGTGACATACAAGGTGCATTCATTTAAATATTTATTATCCAAATATTCTGAAGCAGCAGTAAATGCCTGCATCTCTGCATGAGCAGTAAAATCCGTAAGCACCTCAGTTAAGTTGTGCGTCCTAGCGATTATTTGGTTTTTACACACAATTACTGCTCCCACAGGTACTTCATCTCTTTCGGCTGCTTTTTGCGCCTCAAGGAGCGCTTGCTTCATAAAGTGCTCATCATTATAAGGTTTCAGCATTTCCTACTTTCTTATATTTTAACACATCAGATTTTCCCTTTTTAAAAATCTTATTGCTTACAGACTTACCTCTTCTCATTTCCTTCTGCACATCTACTGGCAATTCATGTATTTCTTTACATTCTGAAGAACAGCAATCATTCATTTTTGTTCGACAAGATTCACATTGAATAAACAATAGATGACATGCTTCATTAGCACAATTGACATGATCATCACAAGGTTCACCACATTGATGGCATTGCGCTATAATGTCCTCTGAAACTCGTTCTCCTCTTCTATGGTCGAAAACAAAGTTCTTACCAATGAATTTATTCTCTAATCCTTGGTCCTTTACTTGACGGACGTACTCAATAATTCCACCTTCCAATTGATATACATTCTTGAATCCTTTATGCTTGTAATAGGCACTCGCTTTTTCGCAGCGAATTCCACCGGTACAATACATTACTAAATTCTTATCTTCTTTATTTTCTTTTAAATCTTCTTCAATAATTGGCAATGATTCTCTAAAAGTATCTACGTCAGGAGTGATCGCTCCGATAAAATGACCAATCTCAGTTTCATAATGATTTCTCATGTCCACAAGAACGGTATCCTCTCTACTAATAATTTCATTGAACTCATCTGCTTTTAGATGTATTCCCTTGTTACTTGCGTCAAATGTATCATCATCCAATCCATCTGCTACTATCTTATCACGAACCTTTACTTTTAGTTTTAGGAATGATTTGTTATCCTGTTCAATCGCTATATTCAACCTAATTCCATTAAGAAATGGAATTGAATCTACAAAGTCTTTGAATTCATAGAATCTTCTAGAAGGAACAGATAACTGGGCATTTATTCCCTCTTGGGCAATATAAATCCTACCCAATACTTCTTGGTTGTCCCAATTAACGAATAAGTAATTTCTAAAAATCTCGGTGTTTTTGATCTGATGGTACTGATAGAAAGATATAGTCAAGCGATCTTCACCAGACTCGTCAATGAGTTTTGCTCTTTCCTCAGCACTTAATTTATTGTACAGTTGCATGCTATATCAATTTTTAAGGTTACTGAATTATTATAATAATACAAAGGTAAGGAATTATCCTAAATTCAAAACCTCTGAGAATGAACTCCTTAAAGAAAATAAGACAAACAATTGAAAAAAAATATCATTAGAGATTTGCAAAAAAAGAAAAAGTATTATATTTGCACTCCCAATGGCCCATGGTGTAACTGGCAACACGTCTGTTTTTGGTGCAGAAGAGTCTAGGTTCGAGCCCTAGTGGGCCAACAGGTAAAAGCTTCATCTTTTGATGAGGCTTTTTTTATGCCAAAAAAAAAGCCTAACTATTCGTTAGGCTCAATTTTATTTATCTAAAATGGTTTTAATGTCTGGCTTAAAGTACAAATCAGATTTTAGGACTTTGCCGTCTTCTCTATAAATAGGTTTTCCATCTGCATCCAGTTTACTCATATTGCTTCTCTGAATCTCGGTGAATACTTCCTCAATTTTGTGCTGTAAACCATGTTTTAAAAGCGTTCCACATAGGATGTATAACATATCTCCACAAGCATCGGCAATCTCAACTAAATCTCCACTTTGTGCCGCTTCCAAATATTCTTCGTTTTCTTCACGCATCAATTTGTATCTCAGTAAATAAGTAGGTTCTCCTACTTTAGCGATTGGTTCGGACTCATTACCTATTCCAAAGGCGTCATGGAATTCCGCTACGTTATTAATACAATCTTGTAAAGTTAATTTCTTGCTCATATTTAAATCTTTAAAACAAAAAAGGTCAATCGAAACGATTGACCTTTTTATTAATATTGATAAACTTATTTCTTTTCTTTCACTGAGTATTGAACTCTCAAAGCTTCAACAGAAGGATCTCTTAATTCTTCTTGTACATCTCTTACTAGTCCCATAGGTGCTTTTCCATCCACTTTAAATAAGTTGATTACTTCACTATACCATACCTCAGAATATTCAGGGATTTGCTTCAATTCATAAAGGTAAGTAGTAATTTGACCTTGACTTTCCACCAAAGCATCATCTACCCATACTCTATAAGTATCTCCCAACGCTGGATTCTTTGGCTTTCCTATCCAGTATAGAATAGATTTGTCATTTTTCTCCAACTCTGCTGTCTCAAACGCTTGTGGCTCTTTCAGAATTACGAAACTAGAATCTTTCTTTGGTTTGGTTGTTACCATAAAGAAAAACAATAGCATGAATACGATATCCGGAAGTGCCGCTGTTGATATAGCAGGATCCTTTCTTTTCTTTCCTTTTGAAAATTTTGACATACTAATTAATTTTTATTCAGCAGAAGCGATTCCTTTCGCCTTAAATATACGCTTAGGATAAACCATCTCAATGGCATCCATTATTTTCTTTTCTTCTTCAATATCAGCATCCAAATCCGTGTAATCTCTTTGGAATTTCTCTTGACATAATTTGTTTCTCATATCTGTTAGGGCAGTTAAAATACCATCCAATACTTTAATATAAGTTTCATATTTAGTCGAGTTATCCAACGTAATACCAATTACCGCTTTTTCACTAATCTCGTTATAAGAACCTCCTAAAACTTGACAAGCGCCTAATCTTTTCTTCCATGTTTTTAAATCCATAGAATAATTCTGATTATCTGGAAACTGCTCCGATTTAATAGTTAGAGAAGCAACAGAATCTTCACATTGTTTCTGAGAAATTTTATAAACTGCAGGCCACTTGTCTTCACTTTCACTAGCTGGGTGAATGTAAAACTTAGTAACATATTCAGCGATTTCCTCTACTTCACTTCCTTCATTGATATCAAACTCATCTTCGACAAGTATTCTATCATTCTTGTTAGCAAGTATTGTTAAAACATTGTATGGCTTTAATTTAACACCCTCCTGTTCAGTCTTCTGAGGAAGTCTCTCGTCTTGAACTTTTTCCTTCAAGAACGTAGAAGTCACCAAAAAGAAAACCAACAGTAAGAAGGCGATATCTGCCATCGAACTTGCGTTTATTTCTTCTATTTCTCTTTTAGCCATTTTCTTTGAGTTAAGACTATCCTTTAATTACTTTGTATACTTCGCTTCCAACAATTGTTACAACTGCTAAAACAATTAAAACCATCATACTTACAATTGATGCTCCTGCTATTTTCCAGTTACCACCAGAAAACAAACCTTCTTCACCTGGCTTTAATTTTTCAGCCTCCGCTAAAGTCAAAGCCTCAGGAACGTCTGTCCCAGAAGTTGAATAGATAATAGCCAATAGCCCTATAAAGACACCGACTCCGATCATCCCTACAATGTATTGTTTAGGAGATCCAATTATTGCAATAATAAGTGCAACAACAATAAGACCTGCTGCCAAATACAATATAATCTGAGAGAACCCTAAAGTAGTACTTACTTTATCTCCTTGCTCATGAAGTAATTGATTTTTCTTCTCAACTCCTGCATCTTCAATAAAGGTATTTAACTCTTCTTGAGTCAATCCTTTCTTATCAGCATTTTCACTTTTTGCAATTTCAAGCCCCATTGAATCGGTCTCTACTTTTGTCATTCCGTATGGATTACCATAACTCATTATCATTGCAGATAGAACTACCCCTACAACTATAATGACTAGCATTAATCCTTTGGAACCTAAATTTATAATTTTATCATTCATAATCTAAATCGATTTAAATGGTTAATACTTAACTTCTAATTATTTCTTTCCGTGTTTCACCAACACATCAATCAAACTGATAGAAGCATCTTCCATTTCGTTTACTAACGAATCAATTTTTGATACAATATAATTATAGAAGATTTGAAGTATAATCGCTACAACAAGACCAGATACAGTAGTAATTAAGGCTAACTTAATACCTGCTGCCATATCTTTTGGATCTGCATCACCAGTTGCTGCAATCAAATCAAATGTTTGAATCATCCCGATTACAGTTCCCATGAACCCAAGCATCGGTGCTAAAGCAATCATCAAACCAATCCAAGGCAATCCTTTTTCAAGTTGTCCCATTTGCACACCACCATAAGAAATAACAGACTTTTCAACCATGTCTATTCCTTCACTGCTTCTTTCTAATCCTTGATAGAAAATAGATGCTACTGGTCCTCTTGTATTTCTACAAACTTCTTTAGCTGCTTCAACTCCACCAGAATTCAAAGCCTCTTCTACTTTAGCAATTAATGCTTTATTATTTGTAGTAGCCATTGTCAAGAAAATGATTCTTTCAATAGATAAAGCCAATCCAATAATCAAACAGATCAATACCAAAGACATGAATCTTGGATCTCCCTCAATGAATTTAACTTTTAAAGTCTGCGTCATACTATACTCAGTCTCTTCTTCTCCTTCCGCTTCTTTAGCTTTCGCTGCTGCTGCTTCCTCTTCTAATTTCTTTGCTGCTGCTTCTTCTTCAGCCGCTAATGCTGCTGCTGCCGCTTCTTCTGCTTTTGCAATCGAATCCATAGCTATCGAATCCATAACTGGTGCATCTTGAGCGTGAGAAATTCCTGCGCTTCCAAATGACAATAGACCTGTTACTGCTAACAATGTGAATACCTTTTTCATAGTTCTAAATTAATGTTCTTTATTAAGTTTCAATTTTAATCGTTGCGAAGATAATGTTTACTTCTTTTATTCAAGGTGCCAAATTAAAAAAAAATATCCTATCTCGAATATTTAAATCATTTAATGGTCGATTTCGTTGTAGGAAAGTTTAGATTTTGATTATTTGAACCGGAAATTTAAGAATTAGCTCACTGTTTTTTAAAAACTCCATTAAGGAAGTAATGTCATTTCAATCGGAAATTCTCTAAGTGGCTACTTGCTAAAACAAAAAAAGGCCCTTCATTTCTGAAGAGCCTTTCCAACTATATAATATTAATTTGAATTACAAACCAGCAACTGCTTTGAATTCAGCATTATCTCTTAATTTGATAAACTCAGCATCTTTCGCAGCTTTCGCTTTGTAAGCAGCATCTTTACCAATTGCTTTAGTAAGGTTAGAAACTACGTCAGCAGCATTATCTCCTCTAGCAGCAATAATTGCTTTAAGGTAATAAGAATAAGCAGCATCAGCGTCAGCACTAGCGTCAATAATTGCACCAGCAGCATCTTTCTCTCCGTTTAATACTTTAGCTAAAGCAACATTGAAAGTTTCATTGTCACCCATTTTCTCTAAAGCCTCACCATACATTCCTTCTTGGATAGCAATTAATCCCATGTTGTACTCAGTTTCAGGTCCGCCAGCTTTTTCGAATAATTCTTTCGCTTTAGCTCTGTCTCCTTGCATGTGAGCAACAGCACCTAAGTTGTTTGCTACGATAGCATCTTCTTGCAATCCAAAAGCAGTTTCAAATTTAGCTTTAGCACCATCAAGATCATTTTGTAAATAAAGGATGTATCCAACGTTACTTACAACTCTATAATCATCTCCGTATTTAACTTCAGCCGCTTTGTATATTCTTAATTTCTCATTTAAGTCTTCAACTAACTCAGCAGTATAAAGTAATTCTTCAACTGTTAGAGTATCAGGCTTAGATTTAGAAAGTTGTTTCAATTCATCATCACTGTAACCTACTTTATCGTAAGTCAAAGTCATTTGTGATCTTCTCAATTGTGGTAAAACTTCTTTTTCTAAAAACTTGTAAGTTTTTGCCATGTTTCTGATATCTTCTTCTCTTTTGTTAAGATCAGATGTCATTTCCAAAACTCTCAAGATAAGATCTTTGTCTTCGTGAGTTGTTTTTTCAACTTCAGTTTTGAATCCGTCCCAATCTTCACCTTTAGGTGTTTTTGTTACAAATCCTGCAGGCATTTCCAATTTAGACTTCTTGTAGAAGTTAGTTAAATAACCATTAGCAGAAGTTGCTCTATCAGCAGCAAGGTTATCATTTTTATCTATCTCACCTTCAGGAGAAGCATAAGACATGATATTGATACTCTTAGCATCTCTTCTTACATTAGTTTGCGCATCAATGATGAACGCTTCGTAGTCTTTGATATCTTGTTGCTTCAATTCAGAAGACTTTACATTGAACTTTGCTTTATCGTAATTGATAGTAGCTTCAGTTGTATGAGTAGTAATTCTTTTGAAGTTATCATCACATGCAACAACTTGATCATCTAGTTGAATCAAATATGGTGTAATGATAGTTCCATCAGCAATCTTATCAGTTAAGATTACTTCTTTTTCTTTTTCACCTTTTTTAGGAAGGATCTTAACGATCACTTTACCTTCTTCCATACAAGATTGGTATGGTCTCATACTTTCGTATGTTATAGTTTTTCCAGCCTTAGTGATTACCTCTCCGTTTCCGGCAGCTTTCTCACCTTGGAAAGTTCTTGAGTCAAACAAGATTTCAGTCCCGTCATTACAAACAAAAATTGGTGTAACTTCAACTACCGCCTTCTTATTAAGACCTTTCTCAATGAAAGTTGCAGTCATTTTAAGTTTCACTTCATCTCCATGCATTTCCAATGGATCTTCCAAAACTTTGTACTCTAAATCTTTAACAAGCGTACAGTTGCTTAATAGCATACCTCCTGTCACTGCTGATGCAAGTGCGATGCTCTTGATTTTATTATTCATTTTATAGTTGTTTTTAATTTTAAAAATCATGCGAAGATACATATAGTTTTTAATAACCAAAAAATATCATTAAAATATCTATATGTAAAACAGCTTTCTGTCATTAATTAGTAATTTAGCAACCTCAAAACTAAAAAACACTACAAAATGAGCAAATACGATGTTACGATAATTGGTTCAGGACCAGGAGGATATGTTGCAGCTATAAGATGCGCACAATTGGGATTAAAAACTGCTATTATTGAAAAATATAACACCTTAGGTGGAACATGTTTAAATGTGGGATGTATTCCTTCTAAAGCAATGCTTGATTCAAGCGAGCATTATTTTAATGCTGTTCACAATTTTAAAGAGCATGGTATTTCTACAGGAGATCTTTCCGTTGACTTGGCGCAATTAGTCGAAAGAAAAAACAGTGTAGTATCTCAAACATGCGATGGCATTAAATTCTTAATGGATAAAAACAAAATTGAAGTACACCATGGTGTAGGTTCATTTGTAGATAAAAATAATATTAAAATTACTGGGGCTGATGGAGAAAAAACAATCCAAACAGACAAAGTAATTATTGCCACTGGTTCAAAACCAAACTTCTTTCCAGGAATGGAACCAGATAAAAAAAGAATTATCACTTCTACAGAAGCATTAAACCTTAAAGAAGTGCCTAAGCATTTAATTGTAATTGGGGGTGGTGTAATAGGACTTGAATTAGGAAGTGTCTATGCGAGACTTGGTTCTGCTGTTACGGTTGTAGAATACGCTGACAGTATTATCTCTATGATGGACGTGTCTCAAAGTAAAGAGTTACAAAGAATTCTAAAAAAAGAAGGTTTCAAATTCAACTTTAATCACGGAGTGACCAAAGTAGTCAATAACGGAAAAGGTGTTGTAGTAACTGCAACAAACAAAAAAGGCGAAGAGGTTAATATTGAAGGTGACTATTGCTTAGTTGCAGTTGGAAGAAAGCCTTTCACAACAGGTTTAAGTTTAGAAAACATTGGTGTAGAAGTAGACAAAAGAGGGATGATTCCTACCAATGACCATCTTGAAACATCTGTTCCAGGTATCTATGCCATTGGAGATGTGGTTAAAGGAATGATGTTAGCGCACAAAGCAGAAGAAGAAGGTGTATTTGTAGCTGAAACATTAGCTGGTCAAAAACCACACATTAACTATGATTTGATTCCTGGTGTAGTATACACTTGGCCAGAAGTTGCATCAGTAGGTAAAACAGAACAAGAGATCAAAGCTGCTGGGATCGACTACAAAGTAGGTCAGTTTCCAATTAGAGCATTAGGTAGAGCAAGAGCAAGTATGGACATACAAGGAATGGTGAAAATCATTGCTGACAAGACTACTGATGAAGTATTAGGAGTGCACATGGTTGCTCCGAGAGCTGCGGATTTAATCATGGAAGCAGTTGTCGCAATGGAATACAGAGCATCTTCGGAAGATATAGCTAGAATTTGTCATCCTCATCCAACTTATTCTGAAGCGGTTAAAGAAGCTGCTCTGGCTGCTTGGAACGACAGTCCTTTGCATATTTAATCGCTAAGACTACTTTCAGATAGGAAAATATTATTCAAAATATTTGCGAAATCAAAAAAAGAAGTATCTTTGCAATCCAATTTTGGCAAAAGAGCCAAAATATGCGGATGTGGTGGAATTGGTAGACACGCTAGACTTAGGATCTAGTGCCGCGAGGTGTGAGAGTTCGAGTCTCTCCATCCGTACAAGGTAAAATTGAAATGCTGTTGAATAAGATTTCAACGGTGAAACACCGAAATTTAATAGAATGGTGTCACGCCAAGCGTGATGCCATTTTTAATTTTAAGCAAAACCATTTATTTGAATATGGACATTTTAGAAAACAAAATCGATGAGTTAAACAGAGTTTTAACTGTGAAAATTTCTGCTGACGACTACAAAGCAAACTACGAAGATTCTTTGAAGAAAGCAAAAAAGCAAATTAGTTTACCTGGATTTAGACCAGGTCATGTACCAACTTCTGTAGTGAAGAAAAAATATGGAGCATCTATTCTTGCTGAGGAAATTGATAAAATTTTGAATGAGGCTTTACAAAACCATATCAAAGACAACGAATTAAACATTCTTGGAAACCCTCTTCCTAAAGTGGATGAAAACAATCAAATTGATTGGACTGAACCTAAAGACATGGAGTTTTCTTTTGAATTAGGTCTTGCTCCATCATTTGAAGTTGACATCAATGGAAAATCTAAATTTACATTTAATAAAGTAAAAGTAGATGATGAATTGATCAACAAACAAGTTGATGATTTTGCAAAGAGATACGGAAAATTGATTCCTGTAGATAAAAGCGAAGAAAAAGACATGCTTTGGTCAACTTTCACTGAATTGGATGAAAAGGACAAACCATTAGAAGGTGGATTCGTTCACAATTCAACTGTTGCAATTGAGTTTGTTGAGGACAAAAAAATCCAAAAGAAATTAATTGGAATGAAAGCGGGAGACTCTCTAGTTGTAGATCCTAAATCTCTTTCTAAAGGCAACACAGATATGGCTGCAATGTTAGGAATTCCTAAGGAAAAAGCAGAAGCATTTACAGGCAACGTTGAAATGAAAGTCACTGAAGTGAAAAGAATGGAAGCAGCTGAAGTTAACCAAGAGTTAATTGATAAAGTTTACGGACCAGGTGTCGTAGATGGTGTTGATGCCATGAGAGCGAAAATAGGTGATGAATTAACTAATATGTTCATTCAAGATAGCGACAGATTATTCAAAAGAGATTTTGCTGACAAAACAATTGACAAGTTAGGATTGAAACTTCCTGAAGAGTTCTTGAAAAGATGGATCATCTCTAGCAGCAAGAAAGAAATCACAATGGACCAGGTTGACGAAGAATTTGAAGACTATACAAGATCTTTGAAATGGCAATTAATTGAAAATAAAATTATCAAAGACAACGATATCAAAGTAGAACTTGATGAAGTGGTTGAACACACTAAGAACTTATTAGCAAGTCAATATGCTCAATACGGAATGATGGTTCCAGTAGATGAAGAAATGACTGCAACAGCTAAGAAAGTATTAGAAAATAGAGAAGAAGCGACTAAATTATACGAGCAATTATATGATTTGAAAGTAATTAACTTCTTGAAAAACACGGTTAAACTTGACGAGAAAGAATTAAGTTATGATGACTTCGTAAAAGAGGCACAAAAAAACTAATTCATTGAATTAATAATTAAAAGGTACGCCCACAAGCGTACCTTTTTTTGTAAATAAAAATATGGCAAACGAAAAGTTAAACGAACTGAAAGATTTAGGAGAATTTGGGTTAATAGACTACTTAACACAAAACATCAAGATTCATCATAGTAGCACTGTAAAAGGTGTGGGTGATGATGCTGCCGTAATCAATCACGAGAATAGACAAACTGTTGTATCGACTGACATGCTTGTGGAAGGTGTACATTTTGATATGGTTTACACTCCTTTAAAGCATTTAGGATATAAAGCGGTAGCAGTTAACTTAAGTGATATATATGCGATGAATGCGCAACCAAGACAAATCACCGTTTCATTAGCCATTTCCAGTAAATATAGTACGGAAGCTATCTCTGATATTTATGAAGGGATGATTCACGCAGCTAATCACTACGGTGTGGATATAGTTGGCGGAGACACCACTTCCTCCTTGCAAGGGTTGGTAATTAGTATCACTGCCATTGGAGAAGCTAAAGAAGAGGAATTGGTTTATCGCAATGGCGCCAAAGAGAATGACTTACTAGTAGTATCCGGAGACTTGGGTGGCGCTTATATGGGACTGACTACGCTTCAAAGAGAAAAAGAAGTTTGGAAGGTAAACCCAAACATGCAACCTCAATTAGAAGGACATGATTACATTCTTGAAAGGCAATTAAAACCAGAAGCAAGAAAAGACGTAATTACATTTTTATCACAGTTGGGTGTTAAACCTTCTAGCATGATTGACATTTCAGATGGTTTGGCTTCTGAAATACATCACATTTGTAAACACAGCGATGTAGGGTGTAGTTTATATGAAGAAAAAATTCCGATTGACCCAATGACGCATAAAGTGGCAAGAGAGTTTAATATTGACCCTACCATCTGTGCTTTGAATGGTGGCGAGGATTATGAATTACTTTTTACGGTAAGTCAAACCGATTATGATAAAATCAAAGGAAACCCACATTGGACAGTGATAGGACATATGACTACTAAAGAATCTGGTATCAACCTGATTTCTAGCGGAGGGTCTGTAATTCCACTAACAGCACAAGGCTGGGATGGACTAAATAAAGATAAGTAAAAAACTACTTTGCTTTTTCAGCTTTTATTAAAGAGAAAAAAGACTCATCGTCAATTGATTTTGAAAGTACCAATGTTCCTTTCAACTTTACTTTTCTTCCAAAATAAATTGGGGCCTTTTCATCTTTTAAAGTAATCACCATTATTTCATCACGCTGCATGGGCGTTTTAATGATTTCATCTCTAGAAAGCAAGTGCGTTTTGCTATCAAATGAATTAAGCACGTGGTAATTTCCAGATAGAATTACATCAACAGAATCCAGTTTTCTTTGTTTTTTTGAGAAGACAGGAGTAGTTACTTCTGTTTTTAATTCTTCAGAAATTTTCTTTTCAAACTTCTCCACTTTTAAGTCATCCCAAGAAATTTCTTGAATCTCTTTCTGACTAAATCCTGTAAATGCCGAAACAGCAATTATTAATCCTGATAGTATATATTTTTTCATTTTTTCAATTTATAAATCCTTAATACGTTAGCAACCTAATTTAGCTACTTTTTACTCAATTACTTCTGCATCCTCCAAGATGTAAGTTAACTGCAAAATATCATCTGCATTCAATCTTAACCTTCCTTGTACGGTAATTATTTGATCCATTCTAAGTCCATCATATTGTTTTGCAAGCTGAATCTCCATTACCGATTCAGGACCTGCCTGACCACAGAAGAAACAACTACTATAAGGGTTAGCAGAAAGCACATAATAATCTGCTAAAACATCCACAGGGATGACATAGCCTCTTATTTGAACTTTTTTGCCATCCAGAGACTTTACTTTACTGCCGAACTTTGGCACCATATACACCGCGTTGAACTCTTCAGACCAAACCTCCTGAAACTCAATATCTTTAAGCACTTCCCACGTTATCACCGTTTGCGCTTTTACAGTTTGATTGAATCCAATCAATCCGATAACGCTTAGCATCAATAGTACAAATCCTTTTTTCATGGTTATTTTCATTTTTAATGTCACGAATACATTGCAAATCGCATTCCAAAGTTAACTAATAATTAAATATCTGGATGATAGTATACCACATCAGTGAAACAAATAATTCAAATCCTCGTTTTAATTGAACCAAAATGACTTTAAAGGTTATAGAAGGAAGCCATCTGAATAAATGGACTTCATTAAAAAAATACATATCTTTATAGTTCAGAATATAGAATGACAGGAATAGAATTATTAAAACATAAACTGGAGCAATTCATCCGGAAGTATTACACCAATCAGTTATTGAGAGGTGCCATCTACTCTATTGGTTTACTTGTAAGTTTTTTTATTGCTATAGTGCTATTGGATTATTTTGGTCAATTTAAATCAACTGGCAGAACTTTTCTATTCTTTTCGTTTCTGACATTAGGCATCATTGTGCTAAGTGTTAATATTATTTGGCCGCTTCTTAAGTTAAGTAAACTCGGAAAAACTATGTCTCATGAAGATGCTGCATCTATGGTTGGGCAACATTTTTCAGACGTAAAAGACAAAATACTCAACACTCTTCAACTTCATAATGCCAATGCAAACGTTAGTCAGCAGCAATTAGAATTAGTTACTGCTTCCGTTAATCAACGTATTCAACAATTAAAGCCAGTACCATTTTCTGCCGCGATTGATTTCACTGACAATAAAAAGTATTTAAAGTTCTTACTGATTCCGTTGTTTATTTTCTTAGGAATTTACCTTGTAAAAAGTGACATCATAACAAACGGTACGGATAGGCTTATGAATTATGGAAATGTAGCTATAGATCAAGAGAATGTTCCATTCGAGTTTGAAATTCAAAACAATGAACTTTCTGTGATTGAACAAGATGATTTCGAACTAAAAGTCTTGATTAAAGAAAAAAAATTCACCCCAGAAAATGTCTACATAGTTATTGATGGTAAGAATCACAAATTGAAAAAAATCAATAATAAAGAGTTCTCTTACACATTTCGAAATGTCCAAAAAAATCAAGATTTTAAACTGACAGCGCAAGAAGTAAGTTCAGCAAACTATGAATTAACAACTATTCCTAAACCTTCCCTATTGGGGTTTGACTTAATGCTAGATTACCCCAACTATACAGGTATTAAAGATGAATC
Source organism: uncultured Flavobacteriales bacterium (assembly GCA_913064955.1). GTDB lineage: Bacteria > Bacteroidota > Bacteroidia > Flavobacteriales_D > Parvicellaceae > Parvicella. The sequence continues at coordinate 3,131 of CAJYBK010000025.1, read as the reverse complement.
AATAAAGAATATTGGCGATGTTGTCATCCCGGAAGGAACAAAAATAAAATGGGTTTTTAATACAAAAAACACTAAACAAATAACATTTAAACTAACAGACACTACACTGTTGTTAAAACCTCTTGGTGCTAATTCTTTCGAAGTAGAAAATCAGTTTTTTGACAATGCAGATTATGCCATTTCAACACAAAACGAATTTACAATAGGTAAGGATTCTATCAATTATTATATAACTGTAGCTAAAGACAAATACCCTAGCATTAATGTAGATGAGTCTCAGGACTCATTGAATAGTTTAATACATTATTATAATGGCAATGTCAGTGATGATTATGGATTCAGTAAATTGGTGTTTAATTATCAAATCATTACTACGGAAGGAAAAATCAGAGATTCAAAATCAAAGGGTCTAGCCGTCTCGAAAGCGTTTAATAAAGAGCAATTTTTTCACTTTTTTGACATATCTACTTTAGGTTTACAACCAGGTGAAAGAGTTTCTTACAATTTCCAAGTATGGGATAACGATGGAATCAATGGCGCTAAATCATCCAAATCAACCTCACGAACCTACAAAGCTCCGACTCTACAAGATCTAATGGATCAGACGGACAAGGCAAATGAGGATATCAAAGATGATTTGCAAAAAAGTATAGAAGATGCTGAAGCGCTGAAAAAAGAATTGGCAGACATCAAGAAATCGCTTTTAGAAAAAGAAAAACCAGATTGGCAAGACAAAAACAAATTAGAAAACTTCCTAGACAAGCAAAAGCAATTGGAGCAAAACCTTGAGCAACTGCAAAAAATGAATGAAAAAACTCAAAAAGAGAACAATCAATTTGAGCAACAAAGCGAGGAAATTCTAAAAAAACAAGAACTGCTTAATAAACTGTTTGATGAATTAATGACTGATGAAATGAAGAAACTCTATGAGGAACTTCAAAAGATGATGGAGCAGATGAATAAAGATCAAATGCTTAATAAAATGGATGAGATTGAAATGTCTCAGGAAGAAATCAACAAAGAACTCGATCGGGCATTAGAACAATTCAAACAACTAGAGTTTGAGCAAAAATTGGAAGACATCACAAGTCAATTAGATAAACTTGCTGAGAAACAAGAGAAACTTTCTGAAGAAACAAAAAACAAAGAAAAATCAAATTTTGACCTCAACAAGGAACAAGAAAAGATAGATGAAGAATTTAAGAAACTTCAAGAGGAAATGGACCAATTGGAGAAACTCAATGATGAATTGGAAGAAAAAAACCCAATGGCTGATACTGAGGAAAAAGAGCAATCCATTAATGAGGACATGAAGGAAAGTAAAGAGAAGTTGGGCGACAAAAAAAACAAACAAGCTAGTGAATCTCAAAAATCTGCAGCAGAAAAAATGCAGGAAATGTCTCAGCAAATGAAAGAAATGCAGGCTCAAGCAGAAGAGGAATCAGCAGAAGAAGACATGGATGCTTTAAGACAACTATTAGAAAATCTAATTGACTTCTCCTTTGACCAAGAAGCAGTAATGGAGAACTTCTCTGGATTAAATACAAGAGATCCTAAATATGTAAAACTAGGACAAGATCAAAGGAAACTAAAAGACGATGCTAAGATGTTAGAAGATTCTTTATTTGCGTTAAGTAAAAGAGTCCTACAGTTAAGTCCTTTTATTAATAAGGAAGTCTCTGCAATGAATAAAAACATTGAAGAATCAATTAAATATATTACAGAACGTCAAACTGCGATGACAATGGCCAAACAACAATATGTCATGACATCGGTAAATAACCTTGCGTTACTTTTTGACGAAGCCTTACAACAGATGCAACAGCAACAAGCAAGCGGAAAGCCTGGAAGTGGCAAATGCAATAAACCAGGCGGAAGTGGAAGTCCTGGGGGGAAACCACAATCCATGGAGCAGATGAAGAAGCAGATGGAAGAGCAGATGAAGAAGATGAAAGAGGCGCTTGAAAAAGGGAAAAAACCAGGAGGTGAAAAACCAGGAGAGAAAGGCGAAGGTGGTCAGAAACCAGGAGGGGAAAAACCCGGACAAGGAGGTGGCGGACCTGGTCAAGGACAACAAATGAGTAAAGAATTAGCTCAAATGGCTGCACAACAATCAGCATTGAGAAAGCAAATTCAAGAACTTTCTCAAAAACTTAACGAAGATGGTTCTGGTGCTGGAAACGGATTGAAGGAAATCGCGAAAGAAATTGAAAAAGTGGAAGAAGATCTTGTTAATGGCAAACTTTCTCAAAGCACAATTTCACGTCAGCAGGATATTATGACAAGACTTTTGGAGCACGAAAAAGCCCAAAGAGAAAGAGAATTTGATGAAAAAAGAAAATCAAATGAAGCAATAAATCAAGAATTTAGTAACCCTACGGAGTATTTAAAGTATAAGGAGAAAAAGGCCAAAGAATTGGAATTGTTAAAAACTATCCCACCTACTTTGAAACCTTATTACAAAAACAAAGTAAATGAGTACTTTGAAGATATAGACAGATAGTTTTAAAAATACCTTTATATGGCTACAGACTTACTCCCAACAATGCATTCAATAGACTTTCCATCCAAAGCGGAGAACATTCATTTAGTAGAACAAATGATTGATTCCGTATGTGATGAACAGAAAGTTGCAGAAGACCACTATGGTAATATTTTAATAGCAATGACTGAAGCAGTTAACAATGCTATTCATCACGGAAACGGGTTAAACCCCGACAAGAAAACTTCCGTAAGTTTTGACAGAAACGATAAGCAATTAAAATTTACAGTAACGGACGAAGGTGTTGGATTTGATTTTGAAAATTTACCAGATCCTACTGCTCCAGAAAATATTGAAAAACCAAACGGAAGAGGAATTTTCTTAATGAAAAACCTTGCCGATGAGATCAGTTTTGAGGATGATGGAAGAAAAGTAGAATTGACTTTTAACATCAACTAACTTCTAACTTATTAATTTTAAAGAACTTGAGACGCTAATATTATTAGTGTCTTTTTTTTGTCCTGAAAAGCAACCTAATTGTACATTTTCTCGTCTAAAAGTTCAGAATAATACCTATTTTTACAACCTAAAGATTCTACTACTGTATGAAAAAAATTATACTTTCACTTGTTGCTCTAATGATTTGCAA
>CAJYBK010000024.1 GCA_913064955.1 uncultured Flavobacteriales bacterium | reverse complement strand
ATATGGTGTTGCTCGTGTTCCCGGCTAACCGCTGGAGGCGAACTAATGGCGTATTTCCCACAAAAGACTCAATTGTTGGAAAACCTGTATTAGATGATTGCTCAGTAGAATTCATAAATAGTGCCCATTAAAGGTGAAATACGCTCGGTTAATATTTATTGTATTTTATAATGAATAGTGTGTATTTGCACTAAAGCTCAGATCAACAGTAAACTTGTATCAGCACAATATCCATAATAAGTAAGCTGTAATCGCGAATGACAAAAATACTGGACATCCCACACTCTATCAGTGCAGCAAACGGTAATGTTTCTTTAGAAAAAGGGAAGCGCATGTCTGTTCTTTCACAGGATCACTTCGCTTTTGATGATTTTCCTGTATTAGAAACAGTTTTGAAAGGCAACAAAGAGTTGTATGAATTAAAAACGGAAATAGACAAGCTTTATGCAGATTATTCCGATGAAAATTCAGATAAAATAGGAGAATTACAAGTGAAATTTGAAGAAATGGATGGTTGGAATGCAGAATCGGATGCAGCAACTATGTTGAGCGGTCTTGGAATTGAAGAAAAGGACCACGACAAATTGATGAAAGATATTGAGGGTTCTGAAAAAGTTAGAATTTTATTAGCCCAAGCACTTTTCGGAAATCCGGATTTATTAATCTTAGATGAGCCTACCAATGATTTGGATATCAAAACTGTCAATTGGTTAGAAGATTTCTTATTGGAGTTTAAAAACACAGTAATTGTAGTTTCTCACGACAGACACTTTTTGGATACAGTATGTACGCACATTGCAGATATTGATTTTAGTAAAATTAAATTGTTCTCTGGTAACTATACATTCTGGTATGAAAGTAGCCAATTGGCATTAAGACAAAGAGCCAACGCTAACAAGAAAGCAGAAGATAGAAAGAAAGAATTACAAGATTTCGTTGCCCGATTTAGCGCTAATGCATCTAAATCTAAGCAAGCAACAAGTAGAAAGAAAATATTAGAAAAAATTAATATTGATGATATTGAGCCTTCATCAAGAAAATATCCAGCAATTATCTTCAAACAACAAAGAGATGCAGGAGATCAAATATTACACGTAAATGGATTGAGTTATACCAAAGATGGTGAGACACTTTTCAAGGACTTGGATTTGAACGTAATGAGAGGAGATAAAATTGCTGTTATTTCTGACAACAGTATGGCCATTACCGCATTCTTTGAAATAATGAACGGTAATATCGAACCAACAACTGGAACATTTGATTTTGGTCAAACCATTACAACAGCATATTTACCAAATGACAACTCCGAATTCTTTGATACTGATTATAACTTGATCGATTGGTTAAGACAATACTCGGAGGAAAAAGACGAAGTATACATCAGAGGATTCTTGGGTAAAATGCTTTTCACAGGTGAAGAGACCTTGAAAAAAGCAAATGTACTATCTGGAGGTGAAAAAGTTAGATGTATGCTTTCAAGAATGATGTTAAGAGAAGGAAATTTCTTAATGTTGGATGAGCCTACCAATCACTTAGACCTAGAAAGTATCACTGCTTTCAATAATTCCTTAACTGATTTCCCTGGCACATTGATGCTAACTTCTCATGATCATACGTTTACTCAGACTGTTGCTAACAGAGTATTGGAATTAACACCAAATGGCTGCATTGACAGAAAATGTACTTATGACGAATATCTTGAAAGTGATAAGGTATCTGAAATGAAAGCCGCATTGGTTTAGAAAACATTTTTATATAATAATTGAGCCCTTGCATCGTTTTGTAAGGGCTTTTTTGTTGCTATATTTGAAAAATAAATGACAAAAATCCTTCACATCACAACTTGGTACCCTAATGAACTAGATCCTCAACTGGGTATTTTTATTCAAAAGCATATCTGTGAAGGACACTCATTTGCTGAAAATGTTGTGATTGCCATTATTGCTTCTGAAGAGTTGCGCGAGCCTAAATTTAAACTTAAAGAAACAAAAGGAGTCAAAGAAATCATTGGTTACTATCCCGTCAGAAAAGGTAAAAAATGGAGTAACTTCAAGAATTACAATCATATTCTCACTAAAATATTTCAACACTTTTTGACTTTAGAGTTCAAGCCTGACTTTATTCATTGTCATGTAGCAGATAAAAGTTTAAAAATTGCACACAAGTTTTTCAGTGACACCCCTACTCTACTAACTGAACATTGGTCTGGCTATCTTGATGGTAGATATGATTCACTTTCTAATAGAAAAAAGAAAGAACGACTTAAATTAACTAATAATTGCATCAAGGTAACATGTGTTAGCCAACATTTAAAAACGGCATTACTTGCTTCTGGAATTACCACTCCGATTACCATTATTCCTAATGTGATTTCTAATCATTCCGTAAAGGACACTCAAAATGAGAACTTGAAGTTCTTAGTAGTAGCAGATTTGGTTGACAATGTCAAAAACATAAGTGGTATAATTACAGCATTCACTGAGTTTCTCGAAGATAATCCAGAGTTGTCATTGACTATTATTGGCGATGGTATTGATCGAAAAAGGTTGGAATCACAAGTAGAAAATACATCCAGCATAACGTTTGAGGGAAGATATAACAACGAAGAAGTTTTGAAAGCTTTACCTCAATATGATTGCCTATTGGTCAACAGCCATTTTGAGACATTCTCCATGATTACTGCAGAAGCATTACTTTCTGGAGTTCCTGTAATCTCATCAAAATGTGGAGGACCAGAACAATTTATAGAACATGGTGTCAACGGCTACCTTATCAACAAAAATAACAAAGAAGATTTATTAAAACATCTGATACTTTTTAAATCGAATCATCAGCGATTCAACCCCAATACAATACATTTAAACGCCAAAAAACAGTTAAGTTTAGTAGGAATTAAGAAACAATTTTTAAACCTATATCAGACTTAAAGTTTAAATAAATTAACAACATTAACAACGTGAAGAACTTTCAGAATCTAGCCTTTCACTTTAGCAGATTTTAATTTACATTTGCATTAACACTATAACAATACACTATGAAAACTTGGACTAAAGACGAAATTAGAGACCTCTACAACCAACCGCTTATGGAACTTATGTTTCAAGCAGCGCAAGTTCACAGAGAAAGTTTTGACCCTTTGGAAGTACAAGTAAGTACATTGGTATCTATAAAAACCGGTGGATGTAGTGAAGATTGTGGTTATTGTCCACAAGCCGCAAGATACAATACAGGTGTTAATGCACACGATTTAATGTCTTTGGAAGAAGTCGTTCAAAAAGGTAAAGATGCAAAAGCATCTGGTTCGAGTAGAGTTTGTATGGGTGCATCTTGGAGAAATGTAAAAGAAGATGACGATTTTGACCAAGTACTAGAAATGGTTAGTTCCTTGAATAAAATGGATTTAGAAGTTTGTTGTACCCTAGGAATGTTGACAGAGAACCAAGCCAAAAGATTAGCAGACGCTGGACTTTATGCTTACAATCACAACATCGATACATCAGAAGAATATTATAAGGAAGTAATCTCAACTAGAGGTTTTGGAGATAGATTAGAAACAATTGACAATGCTAGTAAAGCGGGATTGACTGTTTGTAGTGGTGGAATCCTTGGAATGGGTGAAGCAGATGAAGATAGAATAGGAATGCTGTACACGCTTAACTTGATGAACCCAAGACCTGCATCAGTTCCAATCAACGCATTGGTTGCCGTGGAAGGTACGCCATTAGAAGAGCAACATGAAGTGTCAATCTGGGAAATGGTGAGAATGATTGCTACTACTCGAATCGTAATGCCACATTCATACGTAAGGTTATCAGCAGGTAGAACTCAAATGAATGATGAAGGACAAGCACTATGCTTTATGTCAGGTGCCAACTCAATTTTTGCAGGAGAGAAACTATTGACTACTCCTAATCCAGAGTTTAATAACGACATGAAGTTATTCAAGGAATTGGGAATCAAACCAATGCCTGCCTATAAAAAAGGTCCTAAACCTGAGATTAAAGAATCGTACAAGCAACGATCGGTTGATGCTGAGAAACCAAAATGGTCTCGTCCTGATCACAAAATTGAAAGAAATGAAGCTGCCAAGGCTAAAGCAATGGCAGAAAGAAAAGGATTCGAGCCTAGAAAAGTTTCTTCTGTAGAAAAAATCTAATCAACTTGGCTAAGGCTAAAAGGATTTACATATCCGTAATTAATGATCTGGCTACTGACCAAAGAGTACACAAAATGTGTGCTTCTCTGGAATCGGAAGGATATGAAGTTAATTTAGTTGGCAGGAAATTAAAGGATTCCCTACCACTTGATCGCTCATACCACACTTATCGTATGAAGTTGCTTTTTAACAAAGGTCCCTTGTTCTTTGCGGAATATAATTTCAGATTGTTTTGGTTCTTGGTTTTCAAAAAAATGGATGTTTTGCATTCCAATGATTTAGATACGCTTTTGGCTAATTTCTTAGTCAGCAAAATTAAAAGAAAGCCAATCATCTATGATAGTCACGAGTACTACACAGGCGTACCCGAAATACAAAATAGAAAATTCGTCAAAAAGGTTTGGACATCCATTGAAAAATGGATATTCCCAAAATTGAAATACACCTTTACCGTCAATGATTCTATTGCTGACTTATTTGAAAAGGATTATAAAAAAAGACCGCTGGTCATTAGAAATATTCCCAATCAACAATCAGAACTCAGTACTGTTACAAGAGAAGAACTCAATCTACCAAAAGACAAAAAGATTTTGATTCTTCAGGGTGCCGGGATCAATATTGACCGAGGAGCAGAAGAATTGTTAGAAGCAATGACTTTCCTTGACAATTACATTTTACTTATTGTAGGCTCGGGTGATGTAATTGAAGATTTAAATAAGCGTGCCCAAAAGGAAGATTTAAAGGATAAAGTAATTTTCAAAGGTAAACTACCTTACCATAAAATGATGCAGTACACACGAGTAGCTGATGCGGGACTCACTTTAGATAAGGACACTAATATCAATTATAAATTCAGTTTACCTAATAAAGTATTTGATTATATCCGTGCGCAGACACCCGTGATATCTTCCAAAATAGTTGAAATAGAGAAGGTTATAAATAAGTATCAAGTAGGTACAATAATAAGCAGTCATGAACCGTTAGTTATTGCAGAAACCATTGATAAATATCTCAACTCTGTTGACCAAATTGACCTTAAAAACAAATTACGTATTGCTTCCGAGCAACTTTCATGGGAAAATGAAGTCATTAAGATGTTGGAAACCTATAAAAGCCTTCCAGAAAATTGAAACAAGAATTACATTTAATATCATTTGATGTACCCTTCCCTCCTAACTATGGAGGTGTGGTAGATGTTTATTACAAAATCAAGGCACTACATGACCTTGGTATTGGCGTACATTTACATTGTTTTGAATATGGTAGAGGTGAACAGGATCATTTAAATGAACTATGCACTGCTGTAAATTATTACAGACGTGATGAGAACAAACTAAATTTCCTGAAAAAGCAACCTTATATTATTGCTTCAAGAGCAAACACTTCGCTATTAGAAAGACTACAGAAAGATGAATTGCCAATCATTATTGAAGGATTGCACAATTGCTGGCTGATAGAAGAACTAAAACCGAGTGATAGGCAAATTTTTGTGAGAACTCACAACGTTGAACATGATTACTATACTGGATTAGCCAAAGTAGAGAAAAGCCTGCCTAAAAGACAGTACTTTAAGTGGGAAGCCTCTAAATTGGAGAAGTATGAAGAAATATTAGGAAAAGCAGATGGGTTGTTTACAATTTCTCCGAACGATCAACAATATTTCAATTCCAAATATGGCAATGCTACCCTAATGCCAGCATTTCATTCAGGTGAAGAGGTTATTAGTAAAGAAGGCAAAGGTGATTACGCCCTCTATCATGGTAATATGGCCGTAGGAGAAAATATCGAAGCAGCAACTTTTCTTATCGAAAATGTTTTTGCAGGAACTTCTCATTATTTAATCATTGCAGGGAGTAATCCTCCTATTGAATTGACTAATCTTGCAAGTCAGCATCCAAATGTCGAGATACGACCTAACATCTCTGTAGAACACTTAAATCAGTTAATTACAGATGCTCAGGTCAATGTGCTTCCTACTTTTCAACCTACAGGAATTAAGTTGAAATTGCTTTCAGCATTGTACAAAGGTAGATTCTGTTTGGTAAATGAAGAAATGGTAAATAACACAGGTTTGGAATCTATTTGCTCTATTGCTAACACTCCTGAACAATGGAAAAAACAACTTAAAAATATTTTTTCTAAATCACTGGACAAAGAAACTATAGAAAATAGAAAAACAGTTCTTCGTTCTCAATTCGATAATTTGGAGAATGCTAAGGTAATTAGCAAGAAAATAAACGTATTACAAAAGCATTAATGTCCGGCATTAATTGAGTCCAGCATTTTAGTCACATCTTCTTCGGTCTTACCTAAGAAATTATCTACGTATAACTTAGCATCTTTAGCCAGTTGATGCTCAGGAAACCTATTAATTAATTCATTGTAGGCTGCTTTTGCGTCATCCAAAGATTTGATTTTCTCCTCCACAATTCTAGCCTTGTTCATCATGTAATTTGGCGTTTCTTCCGATTCTGGAAATTCATTGATCAATTTATCCAAAATATTAACGGATTCTTGAAACTGTTGCATTGCTTCAGCACCTTTAGCAGAAAGTTCCAAAACAGTTGGTGTTTTTTCGTGGTGTGGATGCTTAATGACAAATTCATTAGCAGCATGATACAAAGCCTTTCCTGCACTAAATGTAGTGGATGGTTCGGCAGCGATCAGATTGTTGTTCAACTTCTTTAATGTTTCAATTTCTGTACTAACGTCCTCACTGCTTAAAGGTGCTACTTCCTCTTGCTTAGTCTGATCTTCCTGTGCTCCACAGGAAACAAACATCATCGACAAAAATAAACTACTGGCTATAACAACTTTCATAATAAACTTATTTAGATGGGAATGACATTCTATAAGACACATCTACTTTACCTTTAGATATATCTGTCAACTTCTTTTTCATTAACCTTTTCTTCAATGGATTCATGTAATCGGTAAACAATACTCCTTCTACATGGTCGTATTCGTGTTGAATTATCCTTGCTGCAATTCCAGCAAACTTCTCTTCATGAAACTCCCAATTTTCATCAAAGTAAGAAATAGTAATGATAGACTTTCTCAAAACATCTTCTCTAATTCCAGGAATACTTAAACAACCTTCTGAAAAATTCCACTCTTGCCCCTCTTCTTCTTCAATTATGGGATTGATAAAAACCTTCTTGAAATTTTTCAATATTTCAAAATTCTTAGCTTCTTCCTCATTCTCTGGCTCTTCTTCGGCAAAAGGTGACGCATCCACGATAAACAATCTGATGGCTTTACCAATTTGTGGTGCCGCTAAACCAACACCTTGTGAATTATACATGGTTTCAAACATGTTTGCTAATAATTCCGAGATATCATTTCCCTCTTCAATCTCTTCACATTCCTTTCTCAACACAGGAGAACCATAAGCATATATTGGAAGTACCATTTTGTTTTATCTATTTGTTAAATCTTCGCAAAATTGAGCATAATTTCCTATAGGTGCAAAAATAGGTAGCAATAATTCTTATTTTTACACAAAATCTAAGTTAATGAAGTTTTATCTACTACTCATCTTCGTTGTAGTTACGGTGCTTTCAAGTTGTGAAAAGGCTCCTAAGTGCTGGGGAGATAGAATTGTCAATGAAGGCGAAATTGTTGCAGACACTAATTTATGCTTGAATTGCACTTTCTTAGCGAACGAAAACACAGGCTTTGTTATTAATTCATCAATAGATTTACAGAGAATACATCGCGGTTATTACAGATTAGGTGATGCTTGTCAGTTGAATTCATTTAATTTGAATGAATATTCGTTATTAGCACTTCCTACAGTTGCTACATGCAAGCATAAACTTAAAAAATCTGTTACCATAGATGATGGTTCAAAATATTACCTCTACACGATTGAAATTGAAGAATGTGGTGATTGCAATGAAACCTCATATCAAGCTAACTGGGTACTTATACCTAAAATAAAGTCAGGGTATTCAGTAAAATTTAAAACTTTGAGACTGCCAAAATGAGTTTACCAAAATTGGATGATGAATATTGGAACGAAAGATACCTAACCAATGCAACTGGATGGGATATTGGTCATGCAAGCCCGTCTTTTCTTTCATTTTTTAAGGACATAGATCGAAATAGTAAAATACTTATTCCAGGTTGCGGTAATAGTTATGAGGGAGAAGTCTTATATAAAATGGGCTTCAAAAATTTAACTCTTTTAGATTTTGCAAAATCTTCTAAGGACAACTTTTTAAAACGATTCCCAACATTTCCTGCAGAGAATTTTGTCGTAGGTGATTTTTTCTCATTGGGAGGTAAATATGATTTTATCCTGGAACAAACATTTTTCTGTGCTATCAATCCTCAACTAAGAGAAGCGTATTTAAGTAAAATGACCGAATTAATGACAGAGACAGGCAAACTTGTTGGGTTGCTTTTTGATGCTCCTCTTAATGATGCACATCCACCGTTTGGAGGATCACAAAATGAGTATGAAATGCTTTTTCAAAAATATTTCAAAAATGTTAAGATGGATAAATGTCAAGAATCCATTGAACCAAGAGCAGGTAAAGAGCTTTGGATTGAAGTTAGCAACCCTTTGTAACAACAGCCACTATTTTTCGTTTATCAACAATTAAAGACAATTACACATCATTTTGTTAAAAGAATCTACTTACGAAATGTTAGAAATATAGGAGGACTGTCTATTTTTGAAGAATACAACAAACAGACTAACTCATGCAAAAATCATTACTAGTAGGAATAGCCATGTTATTGACTTCAGCCTTCTGTGCGCAGTCGAATTATTGGAGCAAATCAAAAATTGGTTTTGTAATTGGACCAAAACTAACGAATTCTACAATTATTTCTGGTGCAAGCAATACTAGTTATACATTTGCTGACAAAGGAAGTTTCAATTTTGGTGCTAACATGATTACCAAGTTCAATGATAGAGTCGCTTTGAATTACGGAATTGTGGCGAATTGGAATAGCATTGAAAGAAAAGACAAGTGTGAAACTTGTGATATACCAGTAGCACAAACCAGTAATTTAAAATATAAATACCTATCTATCCCTCTTCAATTGCAAGTTTATTTTCAAAATGATAGATTAGATATTTTTGGAATCGCAGGATTCAACTATAATTTACTTACTCGTTCTCACGGTAATTATGCTAGCGCGTCCGGCACACAATATGAACTTATCTCATTAAATGAATCTACTGCTAAATCTTTATATGGTGTAGAAGTTGGTGCAGGTATTGATTACAATCTAACCTACAGAGGTAGCCTTAGACTTAATGTAACTTACCAACATTTTTTAAATTCTTATTCTACTATTCCTGAAGTCAAAATGAGTGCAATAAGTATTCAACCTGGTATTTTTTATCAATTCTAATGACATTAGGCGAATTATTAATATTGGTTTTTGTAGCAATAGCTTTTACCTTTGGTATATGGGGAGGTATTAAATTGTTTAGGTGGAATGCCCGAGACAGAGCTGCCCTAGCAGAAAAAAATAGAAATAAAAAGAAATCATAATGTTTGGAAATAACAACATGCAAGAAATGATGGCGAAAATGCAAGAAATGCAAGGCGCTGTTGAAGAATCTAAAAAAAAATTAGAATCAATTTTTGTTAAAGGTGAATCTGATGACCAGCGTGTAAGATTTGTCATGAATGGAAATAGAAAAGTCAGTGATGTAAGAATTGACGAATCACTTTTGGGACCTGAACATAAAGTTGCATTAGAAAGAATGCTCGAACAAGCGTTCAATAAAGCGCTAGAAAATGCTAATGGCATTAATGAAGGTGAAATGAAGAATACCGCTGCAGGTATGCTTCCTGGTTTAGGAATCTAATTCACTTTTGTTGAAATGGGACTATTCGATAAATTAAAAGGCAAGAAGAAATCTACTGATTTGGAAGTGCAAGACACCGTTAATCAAGTAAACACTCATCTGCGTGCAACGGAATACCCAATTAAGATTTTAGTTGCATGGGGAGAAGCCATAGATGGACGAAAAAATATTAGAGACTGGTTAGCAAAAAATGGATATCCAGAATTAGCTGTTTTTTGTTTTGCTCTTAAAAATGAAACTTCTGCTCAGGATTGGCTAGTGAAGAATGGTTACCCCCAATTTGTTGCCTTGATCAAAGCCATTGAAGGTCAAAAAGAAGCGCAAGATTGGTTATTTAAATATAAATTTCACACCCTTGTGCATATTGCAGCCGCAGCAGATGGAAATGTTGATTCTCAGAGGTTTCTTTTAAACACTGACAAGGTCTATGCCGCATTGGCAAATAAAATGGGAAGAATAAAAGATGATATTGACTGGAATAATAACTCTATACATACCATAAACCCTTAAACATATCAAAATGGAAATAAAGGCAATTATTATAGATGACATCAAAAATGCAAGAGATAATATCAAATTGGATTTAGAATCATATTGTCCTAACGTTTCTATTATTGGAGAAGCAGATGGTGTGGTAAGTGGAGCCAAACTAATCAAAGAAACTAAACCTGATGTTGTTTTTCTTGATATACAAATGCAAGATGGAACAGGGTTTGATTTATTAGAAATCATTGGCAACCAGGACTTAAAAGTAATTTTCACCACCGCTTCTGATGAGCATGCGATTAGAGCATTTAGGATGTCTGCAATAGATTATTTATTAAAACCAATTGACCCTGATGAGTTAGTGGAAGCGGTTAAAAAGATTGAAAAATCGAACTCACTGTCCAAAGACAATTTTGACATCCTACACCAAGGTATCCAGAATCATCAAACTATTACTAGGTTAGCCTTAAACACTTTAGAGAAAATACACATCATTGAGATTGCAGACATAGTAAGATGTGAATCAAGTGTAAATTACACCACTTTTTACTTGGCAGATAAAACTCGTTTAATGGTAACTAAAACTTTGAAAGAATATGATGAGTTGCTCACACCTCTAGGTTTCATAAGAGTACATCAAACACATTTGGTCAATGCAAAACTGGTTAAGGAATTTGTAAAAACAGATGGTGGGTATTTATTAATGAAAGATGGAAGTACTGCTCCTGTTTCTACTAGAAAGAAGCAAGCTGTTGTAGAGGCTTTGTCTTTAATTTAATTTTCTTTATCATATAATGTCTCTAGACTCGCGTTTCATAAAATATAACGATTCAGTTCAGGGCATTCCACTTCCGGATAAATTTACTTTCCCTTTTTATTACACTCCTCACCCATTGGCTACTCAAGCTGCTGAGCAATTGCAGCATTACTTAGAGAATCAAAGTGACTTCCAACATAATTTTGGTCTAAACCCTTCTGATGAAAGTTTGATCATCGGAAAAATGTTTGGCGTTTTAGTGGTGCGAAACAAAGAAAACCAATTAGGCTTTTTGGCTGCTTTCTCAGGAAAACTGGCAGAAAGCAATCATCATGACATTTTTGTCCCTCCCGTATTTGATATGCTAAAAGAGAATAGCTTCTTCCTTCAAAAAAGTGAAGTGGTTAATAAGATCAATAGAGAATTAGAATCCATAGAAACTAATGATGAATATCTTCAATTAAAAGAAACTTACCTTAAAGAGAAAGCAAAAACTGAAAGCGAAATATCAACCAAAAAGCAAGCTTTAAACAAGGCAAAAAAGGAAAGAAAAGAAATTAGGAAGAATGCAGAAATTGAACTTAATGTAGAAGCATTTGAAATTCTTAAAGCGGCCCACACCAAAGAAAGTTTGCAACAACAATTTTTCTATAAGGAATTGAGTCAGCATCTCACACACAAACTGAGTGAACTCAAAACTAGATTGGATGTTTTTGAAAATGAAATAAAACGACTTAAGCAAGAAAGAAAAGAAAAGTCTAATGCCTTACAAAAACAGTTATTCGAACAGTATACCTTTCTAAATTCTGCTGGAAAAGATAAAAGTTTATTTGAAATTTTCAATGAAGGGTTTGACATAAACCCTCCTGCTGGCGCTGGTGAATGTGCTGCTCCTAAACTATTGCAGTATGCCTTCCTACATGAATATGAGCCAATAGCATTAGCAGAATTTTGGTGGGGAGTTCCTCCCAAATCTGAAGTAAGAGCGCATGCTCATTTCTATCCAGCTTGCAGAGGAAAATGCGAACCTATTCTGAAGCATATGCTTGATGGACTTGAGTTGGATGAAAATCCAATGATTAAGAATTTTGCAAAAGATAAGGTCATTGAAACAGTCTATGAAGATGAATACCTTTTAGCGATAAACAAGCCACCGGAACTACTATCTGTACCAGGCATCAATGTCCAAGATTCTGTTTTTACAAGAATGCAATTAAAGTATCCAGATGCTACAGGTCCATTGATAGTACATCGACTTGACATGAATACTTCAGGCTTAATGCTTGTAGCTAAAACCAAAGAAGTTCACAAACTATTGCAAGGACAATTTATCAAGCGTAAAGTAAAGAAAACGTACATCGCCATCTTGGAAGGGTTGATTGAAGAAAACACAGGTATGATAGACCTTCCATTACGAGTAGATCTAGACGACCGACCACGACAATTAGTTTGTTATGAGCATGGGAAACGTGCTGAAACCAAATGGGAGGTTATGCAAAGAAAGAACGGATTAACCAAAATCAAATTCCACCCTATTACAGGTAGGACGCATCAATTACGGGTACATTCTGCACACCCAATGGGGCTAAATACTCCCATTTTAGGAGATGATTTATATGGAAATAAAGGAGATAGATTGCATCTTCATGCCGCTGAATTGGAATTTTCTCATCCAATATCTAGAAAGAATATCAAAATTGAAGCAGAAGTTACTTTCTAAATCGTTTTCCCATCAGCAACTTCCTAGAAGGATAATAGCATTTTACTTGCGCTAGTAAGAACTATTATTTTTTATATTTGATATACAAAATGGAAAATAGTTTAGAACCATGGAAAACACAAATCCGAAAGTTGATCAATTCGTAAACAATGCTTCTCATTGGAAAGATGAGTTAGTGGCGCTTCGTGAAATAGTTTTATCCTGCGGACTGCAAGAAGAACTAAAATGGAAACAACCTTGCTACACACACAACACTAAAAACATTGTCATATACGGAGGTTTTAAAGAATATTGTTCGCTTAATTTCATTAAAGGAGCTCTGCTAAAAGATGAACACTCACTCCTAGTGCGGCAAACTGATAATGTTCAATCAGGAAGGCAATTAAGATTTACCAACCTCCAACAAATTGAAGATCAAAAAGCAATTATAAAAGCCTACTTATTTGAAGCAATCGAAGTTGAAAAGGCGGGTTTGAAAGTGCCGAATACACAATCAAAAAATCTTGATCTATCTGAAGAACTTGTTGCAATCATGGATAAAGATGCAGAATTCAAAACAGCTTTTAACGCATTGACTCCCGGAAGGCAAAGAGGATACAATTTGTTTTTTACAGCAGCCAAACAATCTAAAACTAGAGCTTCTAGAGTAGAAAGCAATGTTCAAAGAATTAAAAATGGTTTTGGACTCAATGACTGCACATGCGGACATTCTAAGAGAAAGCCCACTTGTGATGGTAGTCACAAATACTTATAAAACTTCATGTGAATATTTGAATTACTTGCATTTGTAAAGTTACTTTAGGTCAACCTAATTAAACTAGTACAAAACAAAAACATACTACTCGGTATTTTTTATATACATTTGCGTCATGCAACAAGATCAAAAATCCGAATTGACTAAAAGTCTGATCATAGAGGAGGCGTTTAAACTATTTTATGAGAACGGTTTTAGATCAACTAGCATTGAAAAAATAATGAAGGCATCTAAGTTGACCAAAGGAGCTTTTTATCATCATTATAAAAACAAGCAAGAAATTGGACTAAAAGTAATTGAAGTCAAAATTCAAAAAAGAGTCGAAGAAACGATGATTACTCCACTTAGTTGCGATGGAAATGCCTTACACATTCTTGAAACTACTTTCGTAAATAGATTAAGATCATTTTCCATGTATGATAAACAACACGGTTGTCCTATGAATAACTTTATCAACGAAATTGGTGATTATGAAACTGTGTATCAAGTGGCACTAAGGAACGTTATTGAGAAATGGAAATTAGCATTGATTAATTTGATTGATAAAGGAAAAAAAGAAAATATAATCCTTCCAGCTGTTTCAAGTTCAGCAGTTGCTACATATCTAATCAGTTCCTTTGAAGGCATAAGAGGAATGAGAAAGTTATATAACAATGATAAAATACTAGATGATTATCTGTCTGGTCTTTCTATATATATACAACAACTTAAAGCATAATATTTTTTTCCTCAAAAACATACCACATAGAATGTATACAATATAAAACTTAATTTATAAAAAATCTACAAATGAGAATTAAAATCATACCCATCCTATTGATTAGTATATCAATAATGTCCTGCAAAGAGTCTTCTGAAAAAGAAACACAGCAAAATGAAACGATTACTTTCCAAAATAAAGGGCACGAACTTGTATACAAAATGGTAAAAAAAGTTGGCAGTTATGGCGATCTGTTAGAGAAAAAAGATGTCACTTACACTTATACCTATCTTACTCCGGATGGCAAAGCAGATAAAATGACAGAAAAATACATTTTTGATGGTCAATTATCTTACGCCTCGTACACACAACATGAAAGAACCTTCCCTGAACTTGAGGGCAACATTGAACAAGGTTTTGACGGTAATGAATTTTGGTTAAAGCATAAAGGTGAAATACTAAATGACACTAACAGACTAAAAAGAGTTACTTTCAATAGAGCCACCAACTTTTATTGGTTCACCATGTTTCAAAAACTTTTAGATCCAGGATTAAACTACGAATACATTGGTGAGCAAAACATCGAAGGCAAGGAGTATGAAATTGTTAAAATAACTTTTAAATCAAACAACAGTAAGCCAACAGACATCTATCAGTTATACATAAATAAAGAAACTTCTCTAGTAGATCAATTCCTTTTTACTGTAGCTGATTTTGGAAAGATGGAAGTTCCCAACTTAATGCAATTGAAATATGAAGGGATTGACGGTATGTTAATTCCTACGATCAGACAATACAAGAAATCAACTTGGGATGCCGAAGTGAGCGAAGAACCATGGATTTATGTTACGTGGACAGACATCACTTTCAATAACGGCTTGATTAAAGAAACCTTTCAGAAGTAAAAAGTAAAATAAATTACAATTCCGCAGCCAACTTAGACCCTTGCTCTATCGCTCTTTTAGCATCTAATTCACCAGCCATAAAAGCACCACCAATGATGTGAACTGAAACTCCTTTCGCTTTTAAAGGTTCAAACAGTTCGTTTTTACTTAATTGTCCTGCACAGATAACCACGTTATCTACTTCTAGCACTTTAGGTTCTCCTTTTATTGTCACGTGTAATCCTTGATCATCAATCTTCAGGTATTGAACACTATTGATCATCTTTACCTTTTTATTTTTCAAAGCAATTCGATGCACCCATCCAGTTGTTTTACCTAGGCCCGCTCCTACTTTAGTGTCTTTTCTTTGCAACAAGAAGACTTCTCTTGGCGAAGGATGCGGTTCAGGAGTAATTCCTTCAATTCCTGCTCTTACTTCATTTGTTGGATCTATGCCCCATTCTTTAAGAAAGGCATCAACATCCAAAGAAGTAGATTTTCCTTCATGCACTAAGTACTCAGCAGTATCAAAACCAATACCTCCTGCACCAATAATAGCCACTTTCTTACCTACTTCTTTCTTTAGTTTAAGTACATCTATATAAGATAAAACTTTTGGATGGTCTATACCTTCCATTTTCAATTTACGCGGAGTTATACCAGCTGCAACAACTACTTCCTCAAATCCTGTTAGATCATCCACCTCCACTTTCGTGTTTAATTTCAAATCAACATTGTGCAATTCGATTTGTTTGTTGTAATATCTTATTGTTTCATAAAACTCTTCTTTACCCGGAACCTGCTTGGCTATATTAAACTGACCACCTATTTCAGGTGCTGCGTCAAACAAAGTTACTTTATGACCTCTGCTTGCTAAGTTTGTAGCACAAGACAATCCCGCAGGACCCGCTCCTACTACAGCAATGTTTTTAGCCTTAGTTACTGGCAAGAAATTGAGTTCCGTTTCATGACAAGCACGAGGGTTAACCAAGCATGTTGCAGTTTCTCTTTTAAATACGTGATCCAAACAAGCTTGATTACAACCTATACAAGTATTAATTTCATCTTCTCTTCCTTCAGCAGTTTTCTTTATAATTTCTGGATCTGCTAAGAATGGTCTAGCCATAGATATCATGTCTGCACAACCTTCTTCTAGAACCTCTTCAGCGACTTTAGGGTCATTAATTCTATTGGTAGTTACCAAAGGAATGTTTACTTCTCCCATCATTTTCTTAGTTACCCAAGAAAATGCTGCTCTAGGAACCATAGTAGCAATGGTTGGTATTCTTGCTTCGTGCCAACCAATACCAGTATTAATAATCGTTACACCTGCTTTCTCCAATTCTTTAGCGAGTATCACAACCTCATCCCCAGAACTACCACCTTGCACCAAGTCTAGCATGGATAACCTAAAGATGATAATGAAATCTGTACCTACTTCTTTTCTAATTCTTTTGACAATCTCTAACGGGAATTTAATTCTGTTTTCATAAGAACCACCCCATTCATCTGTTCTTTTGTTTGTTTTAGTGGCAATAAATTGGTTAATCAAATATCCTTCACTCCCCATCACTTCTACCCCATCATAGCCTGCTTCTTTGGACAATCTAGCACATCTTGCATAAGCCTTTATGGTTTTTTCGATTCCACGCTTACTTAACCTCCATGGTTTGAAAGGAGAAATTGGAGACTTTTGAGCACTTGGAGCAACCGCAAACGGATGATACCCATATCTTCCTGTATGCAGAATTTGTAGACATATTTTACCACCATTTTCGTGGACAGCATCGGTTACGATTTTATGTTTGGCTGCAGTTCTACTATTAGTTAATTTACTTGCCATTGGACTTACCCAACCAGCAATATTAGGAGCAATTCCTCCGGTTACTATTAAACCTACTCCACCTTTGGCTCTCTCCCCATAGAAAACGGCCATTTTTTCATAACCGCCTTTCAATTCTTCCAATCCAGTGTGCATAGATCCCATGATTACTCTATTCTTAAGAGTTGTAAAACCAAGGTCCAGAGGGGCTAATAATTTAGGATATTTTGTGCTCATTTATTGTCTATTTGCTTGGTCACAAAGTTAGGAGAAAAAAATACAATGCAAGCATTTGAAAAACATTTTCACGAGGTGTCAAACAATTTTACCGCTCAACAAATAATCACTCTTGGCATGAACCTTGAATAAGGCAAAATACTATATTTACAAATAAAATAAACTTAAACGTTATGAAACCAATCACCCACCTTATCCTTTTGTTCGCTTTGACATTCTTATTAGCAAGTTGCGGCAAAGTGCCTGTTGCTAAATTCGAACCTTCTACCACTACTCCAAATGTTGGTGAAGAAGTAAGTTTTGAAAATAATACGTACCGAAAAAACACCTGTGAATGGGACTTTGGTGACGGAACTACTAGTTCTGAATGGTCTCCAAAGCATACTTATAATAGTGAAGGTGTTTATACTGCAAAATTGGAAGCCACTAATAAAAAAGGAAATGCAGTTAGTACAAAACCAGTAACCATTACAGTAACCAAAAGTCAGGCTCAAATTGACAGTGAAGCATCTTCCGCATTAATTGTACAGACATGGTCGCTGGACTCAATGACGCTAGATGAAAATAACGGTCCTACTCATATTAATTATCCTACATCTAGTTTGTGGGGTGGAACTACAGAATACTTATGGATATTTACTAATCCAAATGTAGTTACTACTCACAGAGATGGTGTGCAAGAATCTTCTGGTACGTGGAGTTTTACTTCAGGTACAGATTTACTTTTGGACAATCAATTAACAGTAGACGTGATTGATTTATCTGCAACAAAATTTGCCTATTCAAGACCAAATGGAAACGATCCAAACTATACCGAAACTTGGTTTTTTACGGTTCAATAAGTATAGTGAAAATCGTATGATTTTGACTTATCAGCCAATACATTATAGATGGTCACTTTATCAATTAATCCGTTTTTAAGGTATTCAAAGGATATTATATTCTCCTGAAAATACTCTTCTCCGCAAGGAAAGAACATGTTAAAAACTGTTTGCCGAGATATATGCTTTGCATCTGAATACTCTATATCTCTGATATAATTAGGATTAGGAATAGCCTTAGTTAGTATTAATTCTCCTTTCATTTCTGATAACTTTTCAATTACAGAATCGTTGTAGTATAAATACTCCTTTCTCACTTCCAATGCTTCTCCATCGTAGGACACTAATTCTTCCATCAATTTATGATGTTTATTGTACTCCAATAGTGTGTATGAGTTATTATAAGACGGAGAAGCATAAATCATGTTTCCATACTTGTCAAATTTATAAGTACTGCCTTGACATGAAGTCCCATTGCACTCCAATACTTGGAGTTGCTTTACTTTTTGCTTTGCCAATACAGTATAATCACCAATTACAAATCCATCTATTCCTACAATTAATGTGTGTTTTAAATAAAGTGAATGGAATTCGCCATTATCAACTTCGTCTTCCATGTTCAATTTAGCACAAGAAGCATTCATGAATAATAAGACGAATATGACTACAAATTCTTTTAACATCGCTAATCAATTGGTTTTTCTCCTTATAAAAATACCATAGAAACTTAAAGTCAAGTGATGGGATTATTATTCGCTGAGTTTTACTTATCAACCGCAAATAAGTTATTTGACAAAAAAAATCCGAAGCATGGACAAACCATACTTCGGACTATAATTAGAAGTTTTATTTCAGTTTACTTTCTTGTAACGGTAACTACTGCATTATTCATAGCAGGAACAACTTGTTCCATTTTTAAAACTACGCCAGCATCATCTGCCCAGATGATAGTTTTATCTGCATCATTATAGTAATCTATCAAAACTGTTTTGTGATAAACATTGCCGTTAATTGTTTCTTCTCCATCATTAGAAATCTCTAATACTTTAGATTTCATGGTAGAAAAATCAACAGTTGTAACAGTTAGTCCTTCTTCAGGAATTGACATTTTTGCGACAATACTTTCAAAACCAGGCGCCATATCCAAAAGCAGTCCTTTTACTGGAACTTCAGTTACTTTACCTGCCATATCTATTTTGACCATGTTTGGCTCATACGACACTGTGATGTCTTGCCCTGCCTGATTCATTGTTCTAGAAGTTGGTTGAAGCGCTCCATTGTAAACCACTTCATCAGACATTTCTCCCATAGCACCTGAAGTTGCATCTGCTACTTTCCATCCATCTCCAGAAGCTGTTATTGTTCTAACAGTTGTCATGTCGATACTTTGATCGGCCACCGCTAAATTCATGTCGAAGTTTTCATTTCCAGCAGTAAATACCATTGCTACAGTAGGAATGGAATCAGAAAAAGTTGGCTCTCCTTTTTCAGAATATACAACGGAAGCAACATCTACTGTGATTTCTTTTAATCTAGCTGCTACATCTTCCGGCATATCTTCTTGGAATCTACCATTTAAAATAGGCGCTAAGAATCTTTCAATTTCTGCAAACATAGCCATATTATTTACTGGCTTTCTAAATCCATGACCTTCGTCATCTGCTAATAAATAAGATACTTCGTGTCCATTATCTCTTAAGGCAACCACAATCTGATCTGCTTCTGCTTTCTTAACTCTAGGATCATTTGCACCTTGAACAACCAATAAAGGTTTAGTAATTTTGTCAGCGCTAAACAAAGGACTTGCTTCATCTATTAATTTCTTTCCTTCTTCTGTATTAGGATCACCTACCATTCCGTAAAGGAACGCTCTACCCGCTTCCCAATAAGCAGGAACACTTTCCAACAAAGTATTAATATTAGAAGGACCTACAATATCAACACCACAAGCATAAACATCTGGCGTAAAGGCTAATCCTGCCAAAGTTGCGTATCCACCATAACTACCTCCCATGATTGCTACTTTACTTTTATCAGCAATTCCTTCTTCTACCAAATAATTCACACCCCAAGTAATGTCATCTTGCATTAGTTTTCCCCATTGCAAATCACCTGCATTTTGGTATTTCTTTCCATATCCTCCACTCGCTCTAAAATTAGGCTGTAGTACTGCATACCCTCTATTAGCTAAAAATTGAACAAAAGAATTGTACCCCCAATAATCTCTTGGACCTTTTGGTCCTCCATGAACTAAGACAACTACTGGTAAGTTCTTTGCCTCGAAACCAACAGGCAACGTCAAATAAGCAGGAACCATCATTCCATCGCTACTTGGGTAAGTAACTGGTTTCATCTCTGCTAAATGCTCCTCCACCTCTTTCAATTTTGGTCTTGGTGTATACTGGTGAATCAACTCCTTTGTTGCTGCATCAAAAAACCAAGATTCAGAGGCATATTTATCACCTGAAACAGAAACTAAAAATTTACTATAATCATTGGTTGCGCTGGAGAAACCAATTTCTCTACCCGGAAATTGTTCTTCTAAGAATTCGTAAATTTCTTTTCTAGCATCATCTTTCCAATAAATTCTTGTCTTATCATCTACGTAAGTTGTATAGACCATTTTACGCGTGTGCCTATCCATTACCACATCTGCAATATCCACTTTCCCTTCTGGATCAGACTCTATTAGGGTCATTTCCTCTGTAATAGGATCCATTAGATATAAAGTAGTTAAATCTAGTTCACCTTTGTTAGTAATAAAATAAAACTTTGTATTGTCTTCATTCCATTTTAAAGCAGCCGCTCCTTCCGTAACAGAAGTTTCATAAATTGGCTTTAAATTCTTTCCGTCTTTATATAACATCACTGTATTACCTTGCTCATCTGTTTTGTACAATAACCTTAAGTTATCATCCCAGTCAAAACCATAACTTGTCACACGATCTTCATTTTGATAAAGTTTCTCCAGTTTTCCAGAAGAAATAGTCAATTTATACAAATCATGCCATGCTTTATCTCTGTCATTGATTCCGATTAGCATCATATCAGGGTTATTTTGACTTACATGATAAATTTGTACGGCCACATCCTTAAAAGGCGTTAAGTTTCTTGCCTCGGGCACCGTATCTAACCCCATATTTTTAGATGGATCAACAGCAAACACATTCATGTTCTCATCACCATCTTTGTCTTTCACAAATAAAATTGATTGACCATCTACAGTCCAAAAATAGCCTGCCATAGGTCTTTCACTGTTTGTAAGCGGATATGCTTTTTCAAATGGCTCATCAAAAGCTTTTACCCAGATATTCATAATACCATTGTATTCCTTTAAAAAAGAAATGTATTTTCCATCAGGACTTAGTTGTCCTCCAGCAATTTCTGGATTTCCAAAAAACAAATCCCTATCTAGTAAAGGTGTCTTAAATTCTCTTTTCATTTCTTCTTTGTTTTCTCCTTCTTTGGATGTTTCACCTCATGAAGTAATCATCAATGTGCAAGCCAATACAGGCAAAATAAACGCTTTTCTTAAATTCATCTAATTATTATTTAGTAATACAAAAGTAAGAAAGTAATTAGCCTAAATAAAACAAA
>CAJYBK010000023.1 GCA_913064955.1 uncultured Flavobacteriales bacterium | reverse complement strand
CTTGATGGAGAAATTAAATATATCTAAACCTTCCAGAATGATATTCAATTCATGTCTTTTAATGCCAGGAGAAACATTTTTAACTGTTAAAGAATCCTTGTGAAATTTGTGTTTCGTACCCCCTCCTTTTATCATGATTGCTTTGTGACCTTCGCCATCACTGCCTAGGTTAAAATAAGAAGGGCTTGCGCTACTGTTATATTCTAAAGCTGTAGCGGATCCAGAATCTCCAAAAAGAGGGTAAGAACTTTTGTCTTCATAATTTACCGAGTTGGTAGATACATCGCCACATAATAGTAAGGCTCTTTTTATGCCTCCAGCTGCTAACATCGTGCTGAGTAAATAAAGCCCGTAGACATATCCAGAACAACCGAGGTTGACATCAAAGGCTATTGTCGTTTTGGCTAGTTTAAGTCTGTCTTGGAGAATTATAGCTGTAGCGGGTAAGTAGTAGTCTTGACTTTGTGAAACAAAAATTAAAGCGTCTACAGAGTCATTGCTCCAATTAAGTTTCGCTAATAATTCATTAGCTGCTTCAAAGCACAAATCTGAAGCACAGACATTTTCTGTTGCTACTCTTCGATTTTCGATGCCGGTTGTTTTTATAAGCATTTTTCTTTCTGATTCGGAAATTAAATCATAATCCGAATTAGAGACAGTGTTTTTAGGAACGCAATTACTTATTCCTCTAATAGATATGTTTTCAATTTTATGAATCATTGTATTTTTGAAGCAACTTTGTCATATAGTTCTTGTATAGTATTGGTAGATTTTAAATCGTTACCGCTGAGGGAAACATCCCATTCGGTGTCAACTAAAGCGATGATAATTAGGGCGTGCATTGATCCCCAATTTTCAATTTCTCTGTAGTTAGTGTTTGCTTGTAAGCTACCGCTTTGAACATCATCAAACTCTTCTTCCAGTTTCGTTATAAATTCTTCTATTGAAATCATATTGTTAGTTTTTTATTATTGTTGCAGACCATGAATACCCAATGCCAAATCCAGCAATAAAAATGGTAGAGTTTGGCTGAATTAAATTTTGTTTTTCTGCTACTGAAAGCGCAATTGGAATTGATGCAGAAACTGTGTTGCCGTAATCAGCCAAAGAAGAAAGTACTTTATTGCTGTCAATGTCTAATTTTTTGGTGATATACTTTATGATTATTCCACTTGCTTGATGGAAAATAAAATAATCAATATCACTTTTTGTAAGTTTGTTTTTTTCTAGAACATCAGAAAACAAATGCGGAATTTCTCTCAATGAGAATTTTAAAATTTCTAATCCATTCATTTCCATTCGTCCAATCTTCAAGCCACCAACTTCCTTATATTTTACAAGCCAATCTTCATCAATTGGATTCCTGGCACCGCTTCCTTTTATGATTAAATTAGGTGCTCCGGACCCATCAGTGCCAAAGGCAAATTGACCTATCTCAAAGCCTTTTTCGTTAGAAATGAGCGTGGCTGCGGCAGCATCGGAAAACAAAGATCTTAAATGGTAATCTTTTGGGTGAACGACTTTGGATGGCATGTCTGAAGTAATGAAAAGTATCTTTTTTGCAGTCTCGTTTTCAATTAGGGCTTTGGCTAATATCAATCCGTTGGTGAATCCAGCACACCCCATCGGCACATCTATTGCTAAACATGATTTGTTGAGTCCTAATTGTTCGTGTATTAAGCAAGCGGTAGCAGGTCCAACATAGTCAAGGGCACTGGTGCAAAAGAGTAAAAAATTGATTTCATTTTTATTTACTAGAGGATTTTCTTTAAAAAATTTTTCACCGACACTGACAGCAAGATCTGATGCTAATTCTTTGTCTGACGTATGATATCTGGTATTTATTCCAGTTTGGTTGAAGACTTCTTCTTCGGGAATGTTAAATTCTATAGATAAGTCATGATTATTCAGCACGTTCTGTGGAACAAATGTTTCTACAAGTTGGATATATGCTTTTTTCATCCTAAAATATCAAATAAAGGTAATAGTATTACAAGATAGCAAAAAATCTAAATTTATTTAGAAGAGTTTAACAACTTTGCATAAACTTCAGCCTCACTGAGTTTATTTTGACTTTTTAAGACTTCGATGATTTTGTTGATTGTTGAGATTCTTTTTGTTTGAAGCTGAGGCAACAAGCTTTGTTTATTCTTTATTTCTTGTTGATTTGTGGTGTTGTCTGCAAGAATATCTTCAATGTTTTTATCAATGTTGGAAATAGTTAGGTCAAGATATTTGATACAGTTCTCGGCATCATTTAAATTGAAGTAAGCCTTGTATATGTTTTCATAAAATTCATGATGGTATGGAAAGTCTTTGTTGTTGGAGGCTTTGATGTTAAAGTCTATTTGATTTTGCCAATTTTTGCTGAGGTTGTAATATTCTATTAATCCGTTGTAGGGAGGGTAATAGGCGCGCGAAAGTTCTATACTTTTTTCAAAGTGAACTACCAAATTTGTTTCAAAATAGGTAACGTTAGCTTCAGCATAATTATAAACTTGGTTTTTCGATACTTTACCGTAAAGATTGGCGCTATGGAAATTGTTTAAAATGTCAAAACTAACGAAATCAAAAAGTTGTTTATCCAAATCCCCCTTGTTATAGCTGGTAATAATCTGCTGACTATTTTGCATTATTTTCTGCTTGAATGCGTCATAGGAGAAAAGTTCATTTAATTCAAGTTTTGAAATTGCTTTTAGTGTCGTATTTTCAAGATTAGAGAGAAAGTCTTGTTCTGTTTTTGCGTTCATAGCAGCACTTTGAACAAGTTGAGGAGTAAATACTCTAAACTTTTCCAGTTTTGTTCCGATGTCAATTAGGATCGGTTTGAAATTTTCTACTGGTACCGGCTCCCATACAGAGTCAAAGTCAAAGTTCTTGGCGTTTTTTGCTAATGTTGAATTTGTTTTATATTGCCATAATTCTAGGTTGCCTAAATTGAACAAAGCTTCGATGTAATTACTGTCGAGATTCACGGCATTTTTAAAATAGTAATACGAAGAGTCTATATCACCTACGAAAGTGTAAAAGTAGGCGCCAATATTGTTATAAGTCGTGGCATATTGATCATAAATCCCTAAACTTTTGATAAGGTAGTTATAACTGCTATCCAGATGGTGTTGATATTTAACTTGTGGTATTTGTGCCTTATTTTGCTCCAACGCAAGCGAATAATGCGCTTGTCCTACCATTGTGTGGGCTTTAAATGATCTGTCCAAGTGGATGATGTCATTGGAGTAGAGCGACATTTCTGAATTCCAGGCTTTTGCTCTGTTTAAAGTTGCTAAGAATGCAACCGCACAAATCATGGAAATAATCAATTTATTAAGACCAATAAGATTTTTATACTTTGCATTTTCAGCAAACACAAAATGATACAGCAATGAAGCTATTGTAATAGCAAAACCTAAAGATCCAAAGTAGGCAAACCTTTCAGCGATAATCCCAACTGCAGGGAATAACAAATTACAGGCGCCACCTATAGCTAGTAAATAAAACCATATACCAAAAGTCCAAATTTCTTTCTTCTTAGTTCTTCGCAATATCATGAATCCTCCTAAGAGCATTATTATTACAGTGATAATCACAATAGGATTGCTCCATCCCGCAATTGGGACTTGATCATAGCCATAGTAGTACCTTAAAGGGTATGGGAATAAGAGTAGTGATAGATAGTAGAAGTTGGAGTAAAAAAACATCGGGATGCGATCAGCAAAATCCATAAAGTACAAAGGGTTTTCGAAATACTCCTTAACTCTACTTACTTGCTCCGTTAAAAGTAGGTTACTCATACTTCTGAAAACAATAAAACCAAGAATTAGCGCGCCAACTATTGGTAAAACTTTTTTCAACTTTATGTTTCTAAAATAATATAAAGAAAGTGGTATTATAGGAACGATGATTAGTCCATTTTTTTTACTTAATACACTTAGAAGGATAAATACACCAGTTAATATAAG
Source organism: uncultured Flavobacteriales bacterium (assembly GCA_913064955.1). GTDB lineage: Bacteria > Bacteroidota > Bacteroidia > Flavobacteriales_D > Parvicellaceae > Parvicella. The sequence continues at coordinate 18,065 of CAJYBK010000023.1, read as the reverse complement.
GTTGGAGAGTTTTTTATGATCGTAATAGGAAACGGCATTTTTCAATGAAAGTATACCAAAAAGTAATGCGAGTAGTTCATCTCTACATTTTATATTGTAGACAACCTCTGTGTGAATAGGATGGATAAGGAATATTAAACAAGTAAGTGCAGTGAGTATGAACTTGTCTTCTCCCCATAATTGATTGAGGAATTTGAAAAGTATTAATATTGTTAAGGCATACAGCAGAATACTAATAAGATGACTTACGAAAGGGTTACTTCCAAAAAACTGATACTCAATAGCAAAAGAAGCAGTTGTTATAGGGCGATAAGCATAACTTTGTTTGTCATTAACAACGAAGTGGCTCCTAAATATTTTAGGTATTGCTAATATACCACCTTCTATGGTTGGGTGTTTGCTGTTGTCTGTTGATGTAACTAGGTTGTCGTCTAGAGAGTAGCCGTTGTTTAGGGAAGATCCATAAAAAACAAAAGCAAGGAAAAAAATAAAAAAATAGTAAAGTCCAAAACTTTTTTTAGTATCCTTTTGCATTACACAAATCTAGGAAAGTTATTGGAATCAATCAACTACTTCTTGCTAAATGATTCGGTAGAACTATCAAAACTTATCCAGTAGTCATCTTTAATCAAAGAAGATACATCCACAGAAGAACTGTATCCTTTCAAGACCAGGTCTCCATATTTGTCATGAATTTCGAATCCAGTTTCGTTGGAAAACACAATTTCTTGCTTACTTCTTGTGTAAGTATAGGTTAACTTCGGTTTGTTAGATTCTATTTCGACAGCGGTCGATTTTTTAATTTTTCCTTCAGGGTCTACTTGAATAACTCTAAATTTATTAATTTCCGAAGTGAAATCAACATGAAATGCATAATTAGAGATTGAAGTCATTCCCACTCCTTGAACCTCGCCTACATCAATCCATTTATTCCATTTGTATTGTTGAACAATAAAAGGCAAAGAACCAGTTTCGTTTTTGGTAATCCATTCTAAAATTTGATCTTCTCCAATTTTTATATCAACTGTTTCAAAAGTTGGTTTAGGTTTAAGACCGCCAGGGTTAAGAACCTTTGGAGCGCATCCATTTTTATGCTTAATTTCAATTGTTATATCTTGCCCTAATTCTAAATTAAAAGAAGATAAGTCTATTTCAAAAGCACTTGAGTTGATCTCATCGATAATAAGATTTCCATTTACTCTGATTTCGTATGCACAGAAACCAAACCCTTCAGCACCTAAAGCTTGAGCAATAAAAATATTTCTTTGCTGGTATTTCCCTTCTAGGATGATTATTCCTTCCTTATCATCTATACTCCCAGCAAAAAATATTGTTGGAAACATTAAAAAAGTAAGTATATATATCAGGTGCTTCAATTTCTGTAATTTAGATTACAAACAAAAATAAGTTATTTAAACTTTAATAGCGAACAAATATTGTATTCTACATAAAATGAAGGACGAATAATTCCTTTTACTCCTTGAATTGAAAAAAGTAATCTGAATTCAGGTGCTTTGAATCGTTATTTTAGTTCAGTTTTCAACAATGATCCAAGACATGGATTTGCTTTAATTGTCTTCTGGGTTCTTAGAATTATATAGGTCCAAGGTGGCTTGAATGATTTTTTCAATCATCATCCTGGTATAGTCCACATCCCATTTTAGTTTTCCTGAGAATTCATCAAATCTGGCAACCCCAATTGGTTTAGATTGAAGGAAGTCAACACTAAGGTCTGGTTGGTGCTTGAATAAACTGACGTCAACTTTAAGCGTACTTTTTGTTTTTGCTTTTGAAGGTGGATTTTTCGAGCTAATAAGCAAGTGTTTGGAAACATAACCGCCTTTGGTAAACTCAACTTTGTAAAGACCTTCACCAACTAGCAAGTATTTTAGCCTACCATTCTGAGTGATTACACTATCTATTAATAAGTTGTCTTTTGTAATGAAAACCTTAACCACATTTAGTTTGTTTCCCATGGTCTCAACTTCTGATATTTTGGCATCAAATTTTACGGTCAAAACGTTTTCTTGAGAACAATAGCCCAAGGAAATGAAAAGGAGAATTGATATGATTAAAGTTTTGTAAATAGGTAATTATTTAATGACTTATTGGTCGATTAAGCAAATCGTTTCCATAAAAGTTAACCGCGAGATTTAATTAACTTGGTTATACCTTCCATGGCCACATTGAAAGTCGTTTGGTTAATTGTTCTAATTGTTTTGAATACCGAAGTATTTTTTAACAATGGATCTTTTTTAGCACCTTCTTCTATTATTTTCAGCCATAATTCAGTAAAACTCTTTCCTTCTTTTTTTGCTTTTTCATGAAGTATTTCTGCTATGTCAGCAATATCTAAATTCAATTTTTTTGATTTAATATCGTTAGCCTTACTCGCAACATTTTCAACAGACACCAGTTTACTAGGTGTTTTTTTGAGAAAATCTTCCTTGCTTTTAACATCATCCAATTCAATAGTGTTTGGGTTTTGAGTAAGGAAATCATTCAAGTCTTTCAGTGTGCTTCTACGTGCCATGGTTTATAGTTTTTCTAAAATAGTTTTGGTAATACACCTGTATTTTCTTTCACTTTTATACGTGCTTGGTGCTGTGAAAATTTTCCTTTGAGGCACAAACGTGTCAAACATTTCAACATCCAAGTTTGCTAATGTATCTCTAACAGTTTTAATTCTGGTGTGACTATGAATCCTATTGGGTAGGATGAAAATTTTAAGTTTAGGATTAAGCTTTTCCGCAGGTTTTAAGTCTTTTACTGTTTGATATGCTACCAGTAAGTCATTCTGTGTAAGGCTGGTAGTTATAATAACCATGTCACTTACTAGGCAGAGTTCTTTAATTCCTTGGTCAGTTGTTTTTCCTGCACTGTCCACAATTACATAGTCATATTGACCTGAGGAAATTAGCGTTTCCAGTTCAGGTGCTATTTCATCATCCGATGAGGCTACAATTGGGAAAAGTTTACTTTCATTTAACTTGTATTTAAATACATCAATTTTTCTGGATGAAATCAAGGTGTAGTTAGGGTCTGTTTCCACCAACAAAACCTTTTTCTTTAAGTCGTGCATCGATGTAGCTAAATTAATAGCATTGGTAGTCTTTCCCGATCCTCCTTTTCTGCTGATAAATGAAATTATTTTTGTCATTTTTTTGATAGATTAAAATATCTCTTTAGCAATACGCTTAACTGCCCCGCCTTTACCCATTGTATAAAAGTGTAACACAGGTGCGCCTCTTTTAATTAAGTCTTTTGCTTGCTGAATTCCCCATTCTACACCAAGTTCATTAACATCAGCATTTGATTTACACTTATCTAATTCCTTTGAAAGTTCCATTGGAAAGTCAATGTGAAAAAACTTCGGCAGAAAAGTCTTGTGCGTAAGGCTGGTAATCGGTTTTAATCCTGGTATGATAGGGACTGTAATGCCAATGGCCCTGCACTTTTCCACAAATTCAAAATACTTATCGTTATCATAAAACAATTGGGTTGTAATATATTCAGCACCGGCATCTACTTTCGCTTTTAGATTTTCCATATCCGAATCCAAGTTCATAGCTTCAAAATGTTTTTCAGGATAACCTGCGCAACCAATACAAAAATCAGTAGGAGAGTTCTTGTGGTCATCATCCAGGTATTTACCTTTGTTCATCTCCACGATTTGGTTAATCAATTCTATGGCATATTGATGTCCTCCTTTATTCGGTTGGAATATTTGTTCTGTTTTGATTGGGTCACCTCTCAAGGCTAATATGTTATCAATACCTAAGAACTTAAGATCAATTAATGCATTTTCAGTTTCTTCAACGTTAAATCCTCCGCAAATTAAATGTGGAACAGCATCAACCTTATACTTATTCATGATTGCGGCACAAATACCGACAGTGCCTGGTCTTTTTCTAATGGATATTTTTTTCAATAATCCATCACCCATGTCCTTGTATTTATATTCTTCACGATGGTAAGTGACGTTTACAAATTTTGGTTCAAACTCAATTAACGGGTCAATTCCGGCATATATATCTTCTATTCCTTTTCCTTTTAATGGAGGAATGATTTCGAAGGAGAAAAGCGGCTTTTTTGATTCTTTTATGTAGTCTACTACTTTCATTAAAAATGATAATTTGAGGACAAAGATAGGTCAGGAAGACAAAATAATCTAAATGGATTTAATTGTTTTAAAAATATTTGCTAAACATCTTTCAAAATATAGTAGTTTTGTGGCACGGAAACAGATATATGAAGAACATTAGGAATTTTTGCATTATTGCCCACATAGACCATGGTAAGAGTACTTTGGCGGATAGATTATTGCAGACAACCAACACTATTTCAGACAGAGACATGCAAAATCAAGCTCTTGATGATATGGATATAGAGAGAGAAAGAGGTATAACCATTAAGAGTCATGCGATTCAAATGGACTTTACACGTGGTGGCGAACAATATGTTTTAAACCTTATTGATACTCCTGGTCACGTAGATTTCTCATATGAAGTTTCTCGTTCTATTGCTGCTTGTGAAGGGGCTTTACTTATTGTAGATGCTTCACAAGGAATTCAAGCACAAACTATTTCCAACCTTTATTTGGCGATAGAAAATGATTTAGAGATTATACCAATTCTAAATAAAATGGACCTTCCAGGTGCAATGCCGGAAGAAGTCACTGATCAAATTGTGGATTTAATAGGTTGTGATCCATCCGATGTGATTCGCGCTAGTGGGAAAACTGGATTAGGTGTAGGTGAGATTCTAGACGCAGTAATTGATAGAATACCAGCGCCTACAGGAGATGAAGAAGCTCCACTTCAGGCCATGATTTTCGATAGTGTGTTTAACCCTTTTAGAGGAATTATTGCCTACTTTAGAGTGATAAATGGAGTGATGAAAAAAGGTGCAAGGGTACAGTTTGTGAACACAAAGAGGCAATATGATGCTGATGAAATTGGTGTGCTTAAAATGGACTTACTTCCTAAAAAAGAGGTAAAGGCTGGAGATGTAGGATACATTATTTCTGGAATTAAAAAGGCTAATGAAGTAAAAGTTGGTGATACCATCACAACTGTTGAAAATCCTTGCCAGGATGTGGTACAAGGGTTTGAAGATGTGAAGCCAATGGTTTTTGCGGGAGTATACCCCGTAGATACAGATGAATATGAAGAGTTGAGATATGCAATGGAGAAATTGCAATTGAACGATGCTTCTCTTGTTTTTGAACCTGAAAGTTCTGTCGCATTAGGCTTTGGTTTTAGATGTGGTTTCTTAGGAATGCTGCACATGGAAATCATCCAAGAAAGATTAGAGCGGGAGCATAACATGACTGTTATCACAACTGTTCCCAACGTAAGTTATAAAGCATATTTGCACAAAGGGAATGAAATGATAATTGTCAACAATCCCTCTGATTTACCACCTACATCACACTTGGCATATATTGAAGAGCCTTTTATTAAGGCTACCATTATTACGAAAGCAGAATTTGTGGGGACAATAATGACACTTTGTATTGAGAAAAGAGGAATGCTTACTAATCAAGTGTACTTAACACAGGATAGAGTTGAGTTAACTTTTGATATGCCGATGGCAGAGGTTGTGTTTGATTTCTACGACAAATTAAAAACGATTTCCAAAGGTTATGCATCTTTCGATTATTACCCAACGGATTATGTAAAGTCTGATTTAATTAAACTGGATATTTTATTGAATGCAGAACAAGTGGATGCTTTGTCAGCATTGGTTCACAGAAGTAATGCGCATAATTTAGGAAAGAAAATTTGTGTAAAGTTGAAGGAACTTATACCAAGACAACAATTCGAGATTCCAATTCAAGCAGCTATTGGTGCTAAGATAGTCGCAAGAGAAACTATCAAAGCATTGCGTAAAGATGTTACCGCCAAATGTTATGGTGGAGATATATCGCGTAAACGTAAATTGTTAGAAAAACAAAAAGCTGGTAAGAAACGTATGCGTCAGGTAGGTAGGGTAGAAGTACCTCAAGAGGCTTTCTTGGCTGTGTTGAAATTAGACTAATTTATTGGTCATAGAAACTGTTTATAGTTTCATTTGTCATCTTCGCTTTTTTAAATTTGAGTTTGTTAACATTGGGAAACGAAATTGTTAAAAATTTAGTTGTGATTTTGTTCTGCTTAACTGAAACATAAACTCTAAATTTGCAGCATGATTCCACAAGACAAAAACGCTGTACTTTTATTCGCTGATGGTACGACTTTTTATGGCAAATCTTGCGGTGCTGAAGGTACTGCTACTGCCGAAATCGCTTTCAATACTGGTATGACCGGTTATCAAGAAATTTTTACGGACCCTTCTTATTTTGGACAAATGGTTGTTATGGCGGCTACGCACATTGGTAACTATGGAGTTCATGAAGATGAGGTAGAGTCTGATTCAGTGAAAATAAAAGGCTTAATAGTTAAGAAATTCGCTTACAAACCTTCTAGATACGGATCTAAAGTTTCTTCATTACAGGATTATTTAGAAAAACACAATGTTGTAGGTATACGAGATGTTGATACAAGAGAAATTGTAACGTACATTAGAAATAACGGTGCTCAAAACGCGTTGATTTCTACTGATGTTGAAAATTTGGATCAGCTAAAAAAGGAACTAGCACAAGTGCCTTCTATGAAGGGGATGGAGTTAGCTTCTAAAGTTTCTACGAAGGAAAAGTATACTGTAGGAGAAGGAGATTACAAGGTGGCCTTACTAGATTTCGGTGTTAAGAAGAATATTATTAGAAGCCTTCAGGAAAGAGGGTGTCAAGTAACTGTATTTCCTTATGATACCGCTGCTGAAGTAATCTTGGCTGGTGGTTTTGATGGAGTACAATTGAGTAATGGACCTGGAGATCCAGAGCCATTGGTAGAAGTAATTGAAAATATTAAAAAATTGGTTGATTCAAATATTCCAATTTTTGGCATTTGTTTAGGACATCAATTGTTAGCATTAAGTCAAGGTTTACAGACTGAAAAAATGCATAATGGTCACAGGGGGATTAATCACCCAATTCTTAATCTTATAACTAAGAAAGGAGAAATTACTTCTCAAAATCACGGTTTCGTTGTGAGAATGGAAGAGGCATTGGCTAATGAAAACATTGAGGTTACGCACAAGCATCTGAATGATCAAACCTTAGCTGGAATAGCATTAAAAGGTAAGAAAGTGTTTTCTGTTCAGTATCATCCAGAAGCATCACCAGGACCGCATGACTCAAGATATTTATTTGACCAATTTGTGGATAACATGAAATTGGCAAAAGGTGTGGTAACTGCATAAGAAATTTACGAAGTTTTAAAAAGTATCAAAACAACCATTAAAATAAAAACAGAATGGCATATATAGCAAAAGTTCACGCAAGACAAATCCTAGATTCAAGAGGTAACCCAACAATCGAAGTTGAGGTGTACACAGATGCAGGTACAATGGGTAGAGCTGCCGTTCCTTCTGGGGCAAGTACAGGTATTCACGAGGCTGTCGAGTTGAGAGATGGAGACATGGGTTTTTATATGGGGAAAGGTGTCCTTAAGGCCGTTGATACCGTAAATACCGTTTTGAATGATGAATTGAATGGCGCTTACGTTTTTGATCAAAACTTAATTGATCGTGCTATGATTTCAATGGACGGTACAGATAACAAAGGAAAGTTTGGTGCTAACGCAATTTTAGGAGTATCATTAGCATGTGCAAAAGCTGCTGCTCAAGTTACAGGTCTTTCATTACATAGGTACATCGGTGGAGTTAACGCCAATACGATGCCAGTTCCAATGATGAACATCTTAAACGGTGGTTCGCATGCTGATAATAAAATAGACATTCAAGAGTTTATGGTAATGCCATTTGGAGCGGAGTCATTTAGCCATGCTTTGAGAATGGGAACTGAAATATTTCACCACTTAAAGGATGTGTTGAAATCCAAAGGGATGAGTACCAATGTTGGTGATGAAGGAGGATTTGCTCCTAACTTAGGGTCTAATGAAGAGGGAATTGAAGTAGTTCTTAAGGCAATAGAAAAAGCAGGGTATACTCCAGGTAAAGATGTTTGGATTGCTTTGGATGCTGCAAGTTCTGAATTTCACGATGCAGAGACTAATAAATACAAATTCGAATCAACGGGCGATGTATTAAGTTCATCTGATCTTTGTAACTATTGGAAAGACTGGACCAATAAATATCCAATCGCATCTATTGAAGACGGATTAGCGGAAGATGATTGGGCTGGATGGAAACAATTGACAGAGTCAATAGGTGATAAGTGTCAGTTAGTTGGAGATGATTTGTTCGTGACTAACGTAAAAAGACTACAAAAAGGAATAGACGAAGATATCGCTAATTCTATTTTGATTAAAGTAAACCAAATAGGAACCTTGACAGAGACTATCGATGCTGTGAACATGGCGCATAGAAATTCTTATACATCTGTAATGAGTCACAGAAGTGGAGAAACTGAAGATAGTACTATTGCAGATTTAGCAGTGGCTCTTAATTGTGGTCAAATCAAAACTGGTTCAGCATCTCGTTCAGATAGAATGGCTAAATACAATCAATTATTGAGAATTGAAGAGGAATTAGGAAAGATGGCTTATTACCCAGGTAAGAACTTCAAGTTTATCTAAAAAAATCAAGATAACATTAATATACTTGAGCCGCTAGATTTTCTAGCGGCTTTTTTTATGTAAAGAAGGAATAGCAATTTTCTTGATAATTATCATTTTTTGTGGTTTAACAATTGGTAACTTTGCATTCTGAAATTGAAAATATGATTACAACAGATATATTAATAATTGGAGCAGGTCCAGTAGGGTTATTTACCGTTTTTGAAGCAGGTTTATTAAAACTAAGATGTCATTTGATTGATTCTTTACCTGAACCAGGTGGACAATGTGCAGAGATTTATCCAAAGAAACCCATCTATGATATTCCTGGTTTTCCAGAAGTGTTAGCCGGAGATTTGGTGTCAAATTTGATGAAACAAATCGAGCCTTTTAATCCCACTTTTACTTTAGGAGAAAGTGCGGTAACTGTTGAAGAAACAGAAGATGACCAGTTTATTGTTACCACAGATAAAGGGACGAAGCATAAAGCGCCTATCGTGGCAATTGCTGGAGGTTTGGGAGTGTTTACACCAAGAAAACCGCCTATTGCTAATATTACTGATTTTGAAGATAAGGGGATAAAGTATATCGTTAAAGATCCTGAAGAGTGGAGAGACAAGAAAGTAGTCATTAGTGGAGGTGGGGATACCGCATTAGATTGGACGATTTATTTTGCGGAGACTTTAAACTGCGATGTAACCTTAGTGCATCGTTCTCAAAGTTTTAGAGCACATAATGATTCTGTTCAAAAAGCAATGGACATGGCTGAGGCTGGCAAATTGAAATTAATGTTAGATTCTGAAGTGGTAGCACTTAAAGGAGGTGACCATTTAGAAACTGTAACAATCAAATCTAAGTCAGGTGATATAATTGAGGAGGCTGTCGACAGTTGGTTACCTTTGTTTGGATTGACACCAAAACTAGGGCCTATCGCGGAATGGGGATTGGAAATTGAAAAGGGTGCTATTAAAGTAGACAATGCTACTGATTACAGAACTAATAGACCTGGAATCTATGCCATCGGTGATGTGAATACTTACCCAGGAAAGCTAAAGTTGATATTGTGCGGATTTCACGAAGCAACAATCATGTGTCAGTCTGCTTTTGCGAAGATTTATCCCGATAAAAAGAATGTATTAAAGTATACCACTGTAAATGGTGTAAACGCGTTTTAATTGATGGAAGATTTAATCAAAATTACGGTAATAGACAGAGAAGGAGAGGCGCATGAGTTAGATGCTCCTACAGACATGAACATGAATCTCATGGAGTTGTGCAAGAGTTATGAACTTCCGGTTTTAGGAACATGTGGAGGAATGGCGATGTGTGCTTCATGTCAGGTTTATGTTGAAAATGACAAGGCATCATTAGAAAGGAATGATGATGAACAAGCAATGTTGGACGATGCCTGGTATGTAGAAGATAACAGTAGATTAGGTTGTCAAATACACCTAGCTCAAGAGCATAACGGGCTAGTTGTTAGATTGGCACCGAGTGATGATTTTTGAATAAAACCTTTCGTTTGTATTTCGAAAAAGCACTCTTAATCATTTAATTTGCAAATCTTTATAAAAAATTTGTAATTTTCAGCATGTTTAAAAACATGAAAATTTTATTTTTAATTCTGTTTCTTTCGTTAAACAGCATTGTCGTATATGGACTAAATGTAGATAGTTTAAAAAACGTTGCTAATTCTTCTTTAAATACTTCAGATAAAGTGGGTGCTTTAATTAAACTATCCTCTTACTTTCTTAGAATTGACACAATACAATCTTTAAATTTTGCCACGAAGGCATATGATTTAGCAGAAAAAAATAATGACATTGAAGGCATTCTATTGTCTTCTGATAGGTTAGCAAGATATTACGCAGAACAAGGAAGTTATAGTAAGGCCAAGTCTTTATTGATAAATGTAATTGAAAAGTACGATGAACAGGAATATCCTGCTCAATTTGCAGCAATATATGTTAGCTTGGCAAATATCCATGACATTCTTTCGGAATTTGAATTGGCTTTGGATTATTATTTAAAAGCGGAAAAGTTATTTGGTTTTTTAGATGACACAAGAGGCTCAGGTTTGGCACAAATGGGTATTGCTAATGTTTTTAGTACAACAAATTTCTATGCTGAGGCCATTTCATATTATCAGAAGAGTTTTAAAAACCTTATAGAACATCAACCAAAATCGGCTTCATGGTCTCTTAATAATATGGCTTTGACTATGATGGAAATTGATCAACATGATTCTGCGTTGTATTACTTTGAGAAGTCTCTAAAAATGAAACTTGAATTAGGCGATCTTTACGGTGCATCGTATACCTATTCCGATATGGGTACTTTATTTGAAAAATTAAATCAGAATGAAAAAGCACTCAAAAGTTATGAATTAGCTTTGGAAATGAAATTATCTCTGGAAGGGATAAATCCGGAGACAATTGGTAGTGCTTACAATAAAATAGGCAAGCAAAACATTCTTATTGGCCAATACACGAAGGCAATTGAAAACCTTGAAAAGGGATTAGATTATTCAAAGAAAAGTGGCTCTTTGCAATATATAGCAGAGGCTTATAAAAACATTTCTGAAGCTTATTCCAAATCGGGTGATGATTCAAATGCTTTTAAATATTTACAATATTATTCAGAAACAAAAGATTCCTTGACAGAGTCAAAGTACAGTAATAGTTTATCCGAATTGAAAGTTCAATATGAAACAGAACAGAAGGATAAGGATATTGAGCTTTTAAATAATTCTAAAATTTTAAATGAGCAAACAATTAAGTTGCAAGACTTAGAATTCCAAGAAAGCAAAAGAAAAAATGATTTGATAACGGTGCTGTTGGTGGGTGCAATAGTTGTTATCGTATTAGCTTTTGGATTGGGATTGGTATTGTATAAAAGCAATATCAATAGAAAGAAAGCGAATATTCTATTAGAACAAACTAATAATGAAATTTCCTTTCAAAGGGATGTGATAGAAGAGAAGCATAGAGAGATTACAGATTCCATCAATTATGCTGAAAGAATTCAAAGGAGTTTTTTGGCTAGTAAAGAACTTTTGGATCAAAATCTAACAGAGTACTTCGTGATTTTCAAACCAAAAGACGTAGTAAGTGGAGATTTCTATTGGGCTGGTAAATTAAATAATGGATCTTTTGGAGTCTGTTGTGCGGATAGTACTGGTCATGGCGTGCCAGGTGCAATTATGAGTATATTAAATATCTCTAGTATTGAGAAAGCCATTGAGACTGAATCTTCTCCTTCGAAAATACTAGATAAGACTCGTGAAATCATAATTGACAGATTGAAAAAAGATGGCAGTCCAGAAGGGGGGAAAGATGGGATGGATTGTAGTTTTATTTCCATTACACCAAATCAGCTGGAACTGTCATTTTCGGGTGCGAATAATTCTATTTTTATTATACGCGATAATGAATTGATGGAATTTCAGCGTGATAGGATGCCAGTTGGGAAACATGAAAATGATACAGTCTCATTTTCAGAAATTACCCATAAATTAAAAAAAGGGGATATTATATACGCACTCACAGATGGTATGCCAGATCAGTTTGGTGGTGATAGAAATAAGAAATTCATGATGAAGAAAGTGAAAAATCTCTTCAAAGAAGTAGCGAATAAATCAATGAAAGAGCAAAAAGAAATAATTGAAAAAGTATTTGAAAGTTGGAAAGGGGATAACGAACAACTTGACGATGTTTGTATTATGGGTATTAAAATCTAATTTTTTAATGTTCCATCTTATCCACTCTTCTTATCAAAAACTGATACCAAATTATGGAGATGAGGTAGAGTGTAGCAGTGCAGAAAAAGATTGTTGAGAAGGCTACGTTATTATTTCTCATAATACCAAATGCAATTGAAGAAACAACAAAACTACCGTTCCAGATTAGTGCCATTAAAGATGCTGTAATTTCATGATTGTTTTTGCCTACGTATGCCATGATTACCTCTGTAGTCAAAGGTTGTGCAATACTCATAAATGGCTGACGTAGTATATAAGCAATTAATGCTACTATTAATGCCCAAGACCACAAACTGTTCATTTCCATTAAACCGAGTGTAATCAAGCAGCCTACTGCAAATGTTTGAGTCAGAGGAATACCTATTTTCATCCCAAACTTATCCTTGATATTGGGAGCTAAGAACATCATGATGAAGACTGCTAAGTAAGCAATGAAACCATAACCGGAAAATTCACGATAATCAACTGAAAATACCTCACTAAAAAACAAAGGAATAAAAGGAACACTCATTCCTGCCCCAACAGCTATTATAAAAGTAGGCAGCAAGGCAAATGTGATTTTATCCCAATTATACTTCTTCGCTTTGGTATCAATAGGAGTTTCTTGTAGTACTATATTGGGATCCACTTCTGAGCGAATTCCAAATGCAAAAAAGACACCAACAAAAGAAATTAACGCTAATGCTATTAAGCAATTCTTGTGGTCGAAGAACCCAAAATTAAGTGTCGACAAGGAATAGATAATAATACCACTTAATACCGCTCCAAAACTCCAAGTAATGTATGCCAAGGTGATAGATTGAGTAAGGTTTTCCTTCTTGGCATTTCTCATGATAAATGGAATTTTAGCAATCTCAGCCAAGCTAAATACAACTCCCCAAAGTAGAAAGGAAAGATAAATTAGCCAATCAATTTTTGCATCTACAACATAAACAGCTAGAATAGTAAAGACAGGAAGGAGTAGGGTTGATATTTTGAAAAATACAGCCAATTTTTTTGTTCTGATGTATAGTCCAAATGGTAATGAAAAGAACAAGACACCTAAAAACCTGGAAGCAAAGAAATTGGCGTTTTCACCATCACTATATCCTTTACTTTTAAGGTAGAGTAGTAATATTAACATTAGGCCGCCATTGACTAATTGCAAAGCTGCTTCGGAAAAAATAACATTCCAAATGTTTCGGTTGATGTTTTTATAACTCAAACCATTTGCGATTTTAAATATGGTATAATGTCTGCTTTTTCTGAGATGTCAAACCACTTTGTGTTGTCATCTTTTCTAAACCATGTCATTTGTCTTTTGGCAAACCTTCTCGTGTTTTGTTGAATATGAGCAACGGCTTCTTCCAATGTGCAATCACCGTCTAGGTAGGTAAAGAGTTCTTTGTATCCAACTGTGTTTAGTGCGTTAAGATCTTTGCGATCATAAACAGATTTCACTTCTTCTAATAAGCCATTCTCCATCATGATATGCACCCTTTTGTTGATGTTATCATACATCACTTCTCTGTCTGCTGTGAGTCCAATTTTGATGATGTTAAATGGACGTTCTTTTTTTGTGTTGGTTCTGAATGAGGTGTAAGTCTTTCCGGAAACTCTACAAACTTCTAGCGCTCTCATTAACCTTTGAGGATTCAGTAGGTTCATATTAGCATAGTGCTCAGGATCTAGACGTTTCAATTCTTCTTGCAATGCTTCAATGCCCTTGTCTTCTAGTTCCTTTTGAAGTTGTGCTCTGATAGCAGCATCTTTAGGGATGTCATCAATCCCCTTACAAACAGCATCTACGTACAAGCCGGATCCTCCAGCTAGAATGGCAACATTACCTGTTGTATATATGTTTTCTAGTTGGTCAATTGCATCCAGTTCAAACTTGCCAACATTGTATTCCTCTTGTATAGAAATATGTCCCACAAAGTGATGAGGTACACCTTCCATTTCTTCATCCGTAACCTTAGCGGTGCCAAGGGAAAGTTCCTTGAAAAATTGCCTGCTGTCTGCGCTTAAAACAGGGCAGTTAAAAAAATGAGCCAACTGAATAGATAAAGAAGTTTTACCTATGGCAGTTGGCCCAATTAGTACGATCAAATATTTTTTATCTTTTTGCAAATCCTTTCTATCAGATGGCAAAGATATTATTTTATCACTTTGATAGATTTTTTATAATTTCCTGATGTTACATTTATAAAGTAAACGCCATTTGGCAGATGTTGATGATTAATAGCGGACTTTGTTTCATTTCCTGAAACAACATTAGCGTTCGTCAGTTTTTCACCTAAAACATTATACAATTCATAAACATAAGCCTCATCAGTTTCGTAAGAAATTACCCATTCATTATTACCATACAAAACTACGGGGTCGTTGTTCTCAAATTGAACTATTCTTACTGGTGATAATTCATACGAATCATCAAAATCCACAGTTTTTAATCTGTAATAAGAAATGCCATTTAAAGGTTGGTAGTCAATGTCACTATAATAAGTATTTACTGAACTATTGCCTGCAGCGTTCACAAATAAAATGTCTGAGAATTGCTCTCCGTCACTACTTCTCTGAATAATATGTTGATCTACGTTAACTTCTGTTGCTGTAGCCCAATCCAAATTGACCACATTGCCTTTTGGTGTTGCATCAAATTGAATCAACTCTGCAGGAAGGACTTGTGCTTTAATGTTACAACCATCATTCCCGTATGTTGTTGCAGGCCCTTCACAATAACTAAATTGAGCATAATCTCCATCTGTGTTGGTGGTTAAGTCCGCATCATAAGAATACTCTGAATAAGTGGTTTCACCATTTACATCAGTGATGGATAGCGAGAAGTATCTAACTCCTCCAGAATTCAAAAAGTTTCCTCCTGCACCCCAACTTACATCGGTAGTAAAAAGTAAGTAAATTGGACCGGATGCACATAAATTTGAGAAGTCATAAGCAGTTGTACATATGTTCGGATCCATTATGAATATTTTAGAATTTGCAGGAATGGTTCCGGTAGTTACTGCATCTACGAATACTGAGGCTCCACATCCGTTTAAAACATTTTGAGCATTTAATGCATTTACAAGAGCTACATCAGCGGTGTATGTATCTGTGAATGTTGTTGAAGCAGGTGACGTAGATCCGTGATTTAGCGCAATGTTTGTCGGGTTAACAACTACATCAGCATCTCCTACACTAATAATTACATACTCATTTTCTCCTTCCGATCCACAAGGTGCACAAGAGTTTATCATGGCAGTGATTAATTGAGGGTCATCTGCTGTTCTTGCATAAAACTGTGCTGCTTTACTAGGAGCCGCACAAGTGCCTCCTTCTGTTACTTCGCAATAAAATTGATAGGCGTCAATACCGGCAATATCTGCAGGGGCACCTGTAATTGATAAATTTACAGAAGTTTCTCCCGAAACGGTAAGCGTAGGGAATGCTCCTGCGGTTACATTGGTCCATCCTGCAGCAGAACCATCGTTAAAAAGCCATTGGTAAGTTAATGCACCACCATTTCCGTCCGTTGCAGAAATTGTCATGTCTTCAGCACATGCAAAAACATCAGCAGGATCTGTGTCTACCGTTGGAGGAGGAGTAGGCGCAACAAAACTACCTAAATCACCGCAATCTTCCACTAGATTGGTAGTCCAATCTGCAGCGGCAAAAGTACTTGTTGGTCCCGAAGCGGTAGGGTCTCTTAAGATTGAGTAACCGGTACTACCAGGACATTCTACAGCGTCAACATCTGTACCTCCTTTAACCAGCATAATACCATCACTTGCATTAATTCCTGGTCCTGTTTCAGTAAAGTCGTATGGGCCACCACAAGTGTTTGGTGAGTCACCAATGTTGATAATAAACGTGCTACCTGCTGGTACTATTCCAGTTAGGGTAATTGTTCTGGAAACACCGCTAAACCATGCGTCTCCATACCTATCAATTGTGTAGTTGTCTGCAGCCAAATCTATGGCTGTTCCTGTAGGGTTGTATAATTCAATATACCAAACGTTTAAAGCATCTGAGTCATAAACCTCCGAAATTATTAAATCGGTAAATGCAGTTGCTCCTGCGCAACCTCCGGTGTTTTCCAATATTGTGAAATTACTGGCACTTGAAACCGGACACCCAGATTCTGTAACATCAATAGTGTTTGTTGTAGCTCCAACTGGGATTTCGACTTGAATAGTCGTAGCATTGATAAATGTTGTTGTGGCTGCAATGCCATCCACTTCCGCTGTAGTTCCGGTGGTGAATCCTGTCCCTGTTACGGTAATAAGTGTTAGTTCGGGTCCAGAAGTTGGGGTAAAACTTGTTACCGTGTGAGTAGCTGTACATGATTCAATAATCGTTGGGAACCAATTGTCCAATGTACCTTCATCAACTCCAGCATCGTCACAAACTCTCAAAGTCCAGGTTCCGTTTGGATTTTCACCATTAAAAGTAGCAAGAGTTCCTCCATTTGGTTGGAAAGTTTCGTCTATAGTTGCATCAACTGTGTGATTAGTTGTATAGGTTGTGTTTGCAGAAGCATCATCAAATATTGCTTCTAAGTTATCAGCAGCACCACCTTGGCTAGAAAGAATTGTTACAATTGTTCCGGTAGGAGAAATCACATCAATAACCAAATCTCCTCTGTAAGGATGGGTTATAAAAACAGACACGTCAATATCTGCTATAGGACCTGTACCGGCATAAATGAAATCGGAAGTTAGATAATTACTTGTTGCACAACCGTTGTCAGGTATGGTTGCAACAGGAATATTACCACAATTAACTGTTTGAACACTCCATGTAGTGCCTAATCTTGTCCAAACTTTAAAGCAATAAGAAACGCCATTAGTTAGTCCTGTAACATTAACGGATGTTCCGTTTCCTTTATAAACAGCATATTCAGTATTGGCCCCAGTACAGTTAACACAAGTACCACTACCATAAACCGAGTTGGCTGTATAAGCCGTTCCGTCTCCACTTGGAGTAAAACCTATGGTGCCTGGTTCAGCTACGACCAATACTTCGTCAAAACATCCGGTAGGATTAGTCCAATTTAAGGTGACTTGTTCATTGGCTACCGTTGCAGTTAAAGCAGTAACAGGGTCGGGTGTAGCCGCACAAGCGGTAATCTGATTATTAATGGTAGGAGATGTTGTATTATAACATTCTGGTCCAGTATCAAACTCAAAAATCGCAACGTGGTAGGTTGTATTTGGAGTTAAGCCTGTTACAGTAACTGAATTTCCTGTGCCATTGTAGACTACAAAATTACTAGAACCTAAATCACTTCCAGATCCAAACACAGTATTGGCTGTATAGGCAATATTGCTTGGGGAAGCACTTACCGCAGTAGCTTCATGCACAACTACTAATGAGTTGGATCCGTTTCCTCCAACCCAGTTGATAGTCATATCTGTGCTGTTAACGCTTGTGAAGTTTATGGAAGTAGGTTGTGTAGTTGGAGGGGTGCAAGCAATAGTATAATCTGTCATTTCAAAATCATCCAAAGACATTCTTTCCGCATCTTGAATCATTAATACTCGAACTAAAATATCATTTCCTAATATGTTGGGAGTTGCAGTGAATTGTGCAAATGTGGTACTAGATACAAATACGGATGGTCCAATATTAGTCCATCCTCCTCCTGATTGATTATATTGTACTTGAAACTCAACTATAGATCCATCACCATCCCAGTGCCTATA
>CAJYBK010000022.1 GCA_913064955.1 uncultured Flavobacteriales bacterium | reverse complement strand
TGCTTAGTTTTCTGGAAACGAATGCAAACCTTCCTCCAATTATCGTTTCATCAATGGCTTGTTTGTCCTCTAACTCACCAAAGGTAGCATGTGATCCAGTCGCTTGGAATGAAGTAATTGTTAAATTATCAACGTTGCCATCGTCTAGTGTGTCGTTACTTGCAGAAATATTAGCATCAATTTTCTTTTTGGATCCAAATGCAGTGAATTCAAACTTTTTTAGGACACCTAATGTAACTCCAGCTCCTCTCAAAAAAAGGTTTTCATCCACGGATGAATAAGGTCTTAAGCCTCTAGCATTTTGTTTTGCTGTTAAAATATTTACTGACTTTCCAAAAGCTAGTCCTGACCAAAATGTAAGACCCTGCCCAAACTGAGCTTGAAAATCACCAATAGCAAGGGCTTTAATTGGACCTACGTTTTTTATAAAAAAGTGTCCAGAGTAAAAATCAAATCCTTTAGGTGTTTGCACGTCAAAAAGCCTATTTGCGGTAGGGTTCCCAAACATGGTTTCACCTTGATCTTTTTCCATTGTAAATCCGATGCTTAAGTTTGTTAAGTACTTAAATCTATAACGCATGTACAATTTGTTGGCACTTCCTAAATAACGACTGTTTTGACTTTGAAGCCAATCTTCGTCAGAAATATCTGAGAAACCTTTTTGTTCTTCTAAAACTCTTGAATACCTAATGAACAACTGATTTGTTGCATTTTTAAACAGTTCTTTAGCTCCAGTATGCGGAGAATAAAATTCAGCATTGACAGCAACAAAAGGAGTGATGTTTCTAATTGTTTGAAGGTCAAAACCCGGCACTGCTTGCAGTTCATAAATGGAAATAAGTTTTCCGTTTTTATCAATATGATTCAATAAACTTTCAATTTGATATTCAGAAAGTAACCCCATTTCCAATAAGTCTTCCTTTATGTCCTTTCTGTTTAAGTTGATTGGATTATCAAAATATATAGATAATACATCTAGTAGATTTTGAAAATCAACGTCTTCTGACTCAGAATTTGCAGCTAGGTTTTCAATACTCTGCTCAATGATTAGGTTCTTTTGAGCTTCGTTTTCTAACTTTTTTTGAGATTGAGAAAACAACTGCCCCGAGAAGAGCAAGATGAGTATAAGATATGTTAATCTTTGACTCAAGGTTTTGATTCTTTTTTATTCCCAAAAAGGTAGTTTAAGGAAAGTTCCGGAGCGAATCCTAATGTTTGATGGTAGGCAGCGGCAATATCAATTTGCACATTGTCTAGGTTTAAACCAAAACCAAAACTCGCTAGAGTAGGGTTGGTGCCGATTCCGGCACGTAAATAAATTAAATCATTTGTTTTATATTCAAGTCCTGCTCGAAAAATCGGTTGATTAAGTAAGTCCTTTTCAGCCTCTAAAGTGGTCATTACTTTATCAGAAAATTGGTAGTTTAAGCCTAGTCTAATGATAGTAGGTATCCGTTCATCATTATAGTCATTTAACTTTGAGCGGGTGGGGTTGAACAGATGAACAGCTAACATAAAATTATCAGTTAAAAATGCCTGCATTCCTAATTCAGCAGTGATACCAGAATGGCTGCCGTAATTATTAGCTATTCTAGTATTTTGATAATTCAACTGAACTCCTCCAGTAATTTTGTCACTAAACTTCATTCCATAACCAAGGCCAACTTTACTTTCGCCATATAGAGAACTCCCAAAGTTGGTGAATGATATTCCGAACGTACCAGATTTAATGGGATGAGCATATGCAAAGCCCATATAGTTAAGTTCTTTTAAAAGAAATTTATTTTGAAAGAATACACCAGCAGATGCATCTTCCAACCAACCAAGTCCTGCTTGATTATGATGAGTACTCCATACATCAGATAATGTAACAGATGCGTGACCCATACCTGCAGATTTACCTCCGTAATGCCCATTGTCTTGGCCGAAAATCAGGCCAAATGGCATGAGTAGGAAAAATAAAAGTAATTTCATGAATTGCTTATTTTGCACTAAATTAATTAAAAAAAGTAACATACCTTTGAATTTATGGTACCTGTAAAGAGTTTTCTAATGCATTTTAATATTCCTCTTCTCGTGAAAGGCCAGAGGAATAGTTATAACAAAAAGTATCGTACACTTGGCTACCAAATAATATCACTTGTAAGTTGGGTTTTATTAATTCCATTGAAGATACTGGACCTCATTTGGTTCTATTACTTAATTGATTTGGTTAGAGGATGGCTAATCCCAAAAAGAAAATTAACAGAATTCGAAATGTCTGAAGCCACAAAAGTTTTTGGAAATTCAATTGATTTGAATTCAGTTAAGATAGTTGAGAATTCTTGGATGGCCAAGCTAGGCGCTAAAAGTGCAGGCAAAGACCATATTGGATTTGTTTTGTTTAGGACAATCAATTTTACGAGGCCATTAGATCATAGTTCTGGTTTACTTGATATGGGTTGGTTGATTCACGAATTGGTGCATGTAGCACAGTTTCAGCAATTGGGTGTGCAATACATTTTAGAGGCACTAAGAGCTCAAAAAAATGGGGGTTATGCATACGGGGGATTGGCACAATTACAAAAATCCAAACGTTATTCTGAATTTAATTTGGAGCAGCAAGCAGATATAGCAAGGGATTTCTACAAAGCAGTCATCACTAAAAGTGCGAATGAAAATGTTTTGAGACGTTTTATAGAAGACTTAAGAAAGGGAAAGTTTTAGTCAACCATTTCATCATCTAGCAAATCAGATTGAAAAGAATCCTGATTTTGTTGCTTATTGGAAGCAACTTTAGTCATTATAAAATAAGCAATTCCCACAAACAAAGCACCAGAGAATAAAGCAATAACGGTTAGAAGTATTTGCTCATTAAGAATTTCAGGGGCTACCAATGCTATGATAATTCCTGCAACAAATGCTCCAGCAAAGTATGCTAAAGCGGGGATTATTGCCCATAGCCATGCTAATAAATTGTGTTCTTTTGCGTACTTGTAAAATGCAAATCCTCCTCCTACTATAATTCCTATTTCTAACATATTCTAATTAAGTAATGAATCATCAACCATATTTGGTAAAGTAACTTTTAGTCCTGGTGTTCTTGCCATTTCCCTTTTAATAGCGAAAAGTGCTTCGTCATTTCTTGCCCAACTTCTTCTTGCAATTCCATTATTGACGTCCCAAAATAACATTGATTTTAATCTTCTGTCAGCATCTGAACTTCCATCAAGGAGCATCCCAAAACCTCCGTTAATTACTTCTCCCCAACCAACACCTCCACCGTTGTGAATACTCACCCATGTAGCACCTCTAAATGAGTCGCCTATAACATTTTGGATAGCCATGTCGGCAGTAAATGAGGAACCATCATATATGTTAGAAGTTTCTCTGAAAGGGGAATCCGTTCCTGATACATCGTGATGATCTCGTCCTAATACAATAGGCGCACTGATTTCTTTATTTGCAATTGCATTGTTAAATGCTTCGGCAATTTTCATTCTGCCCTCTGCATCTGCATACAATATCCTAGCTTGTGATCCAACAACTAATTTGTTTTCTTGTGCTCCTTTTATCCATTGAATATTGTCAGCCATTTGTTGCTTAATTTCATCTGGTGAGTTTTTCATCATCTCCTCTAAAACTTCGCATGCAATGTCGTCAGATTTTTTTAAATCTTCTGGTGTTCCAGATGCGCAAACCCATCGAAAAGGTCCGAATCCATAATCAAAGCACATCGGGCCAAGGATATCCTGAACATATGAAGGGTATTTAAAACGCACACCATCTTTTGCCATGATATCAGCGCCTGCCCTTGAAGCTTCTAAAAGAAAAGCATTTCCATAATCAAAGAAATAGGTTCCTTTTTCTGTATGTTTATTAATGGATGCAGCATGTCTTCTCAAGGATTCCTGAACTTTTTCCTTAAATAACTCAGGATCATTGGCCATCATCTCGTTTGATTCCTCGTAACTCATCCCGGCAGGATAGTAACCTCCGGCTAAAGGATTGTGAAGGGAGGTTTGGTCTGAGCCTAGTTCTACTAATATATTTTGATCATAGAAGGCTTCCCAGACATCCACAACGTTTCCATCAAATGCGATGGAAACAACTTCTTTATTTTCTTTTGCTTTTTTAACTCTAGCGCATAATTCGTCAATATCTGAGATAATTTCATCTACCCAGCCTTGTTCGTGTCTTTTGTAACTTGCTTTCGGGTTTACTTCTGCCGTAACAGAAATTACCCCAGCAATATTTCCAGCTTTTGGTTGTGCGCCACTCATGCCGCCAAGTCCAGCTGTGAGGAATAGTGTCCCTTTTTTCGCTTGACCATCTGAAGATATTTTTCTTGCAGCATTCATAACAGTAATGGTTGTACCATGAACAATCCCTTGAGGTCCAATATACATGTAACTGCCAGCAGTCATCTGACCATATTGCGTTACACCTAAAGCGTTGAATTTTTCCCAATCATCAGGCTTGGAATAATTCGGAATCATCATGCCATTAGTAACTACAACTCTTGGCGCTTCTTTATGAGAAGGAAACAACCCCATTGGATGACCTGAATACATAACCAAGGTCTGATCCATGGTCATTTCAGATAAATATTTCATTGTCAAAAGATACTGCGCCCAGTTCTGAAAAACTGCTCCATTTCCTCCGTAAGTAATCAATTCTTCTGGATGCTGAGCAACAGCCGGATCCAAATTATTTTGAATCATTAGCATGATTGATTTGGCTTGCTCACATTGACCAGGGTATTCTCCTATAGGTCTAGCGTACATCTTGTAGTTAGGTCTATATCTAAGCATATAGATTCTTCCGTAAGTGCGAAGTTCTTGGGCAAATTCTTTTACTAAAACAGGGTGATGCTTTTTATCGAAGTAACGTAAGGCATTTCGTAAAGCCAGTTTTTTCTCCTCTTCGTTTAGGATTTCTTTCCTTTTAGGAGCATGATTAAAATCTGCGTTTAGGGGAGTGTAATCAGGTAATTCTTTTGGAATTCCTTGTTGAATGAGCGATTTAAAATCTGGCATAATTAACTAACTAATTTTTGTCAAAAGTAATCAATGTTCAAGAAAGATGAAAGGTAAAGTTAGTTATTCAAAACTGCCTTTGTCGTTTTTAGAACCTTTGAAAGATTGCTTCTTGATGAACTTTACAGAGAGCATTAACTCGTGTGTTCCAGCAGAGTAGTTTCTTAAATTACTCATTGTAAAATCATAAGAGTAGCCAATTGCCAAGTTCTTTTTGTAGTTGAATCCAATCATTGCAGATGCTGCATCCATTGTTCTATATGTTCCGCCAATCCATAATTGTTCTTTCCAAATAAGTCTCAACATTGGGTCAAATTGAATAGGTGCTGGGGATACATATTTCACAATTAGACCTGGCTCAATTTGAAAATCATCACCTACCTGAAATTTATATCCACCATTAACATATAAGTGAGCCTCTTGACGACTTTGATTAGTATTTTGAGCATTTTCAAAAGTTAGTTTTGATTGAATTAAATTTGGTGCACTTGCTCCAAAATACCACTTTGCATGAAACAAGTGAAACCCAAATGATGCATCCGGCACAATAGTTCTCATAACTGAGTTCACTAAAACTTGATCTCCTGCAGAGTATAAGTTGATTTTATGTCCATCTACTTTCCACTCTAAAACACCCGCACTTAATCCTAATGACAATTTAATTTCTTCATTAATATTAAATATATAAGAATAGGAAAACTGTAAACCAGTTTGTCTAGTAGGTCCTACATGATCTGTAAATAGTTTTGCACCTATACCCATTTTCTGATTCTTAGTAGGGCCATGAACAGTAAGCGTATATGTTCTGGGTGCATCTGTTAAACCTACCCATTGATATCTGTGGTTAGAACTTACATCAACTGTCTTTTGTGTACCTCCGATTGCTGGGTTGTACGCATAGTTGTTGAAAAAGTACTGACTGTACATGGCGGTCTGCTGAGCAGAAGCACCAATGCACAGAAGTAGTAATATGGTAAAAATTAAACCTTTATTCATAGTTAATGCTTTAATCAATTTTATCTCATAATCGTTATTGGCCCTGAATATGTATCTGGGAATAAAGGATCATTTAGTTCTATAATGTAATAATATGTACCAACCGGTAGTAATTTGTTTTTATAAGTTCCATCCCATCTTTCAGTGTATCCAACACTTCTGAATAGTTGTTGTCCCCATCTGTTATAAACTTCAACAACAGATTCTGGGAATTGCTCAATGTAATCAATCTGCCAGTCATCATTTACGCCATCACCGTTTGGAGTAAATCCGTTAGGGAATACAATTTGAGGAATTGGTCTAACATGAATAGTATCAGAGTTAACACATCCATTCGTATCAGTCACAAAAACATAGTAGTCTAATTCGGTAATCAAATCAATTTGAGGATTACTTAATGTTGTGTCGTTAGCAGTTAGGAAATGTGTGTCAGGTGTCCAGAAGTATGTTGAGTTCAACGGTCCAGTTGGTGCACCTCCTAATGTTACAGTTGATCCTAATACATCTTCAATGTCAACACCAGCGTCAACCGTTGGCAATGGATACATTTCTACATTTACTGTGTCTGTATGAGTACAATTAGCATCAGAAACAGTTAAAGTATATTGTTCAACTCCAATTAATACAGGGCAAACTTCAACTGTATCAGCCGTGCTAAGTGGAGTAGTAGAAGGTACTGTGTTCCATTCGTAAACTAATCCCGCTGGACCAATACCACTTCCCAGAAGAACCGCACAATTGTTTGAGCAGAATGCAGTATCAACACCTGCGTTTGCTAATACTATAAAAATAGTATCAACCGGTGCAGTTGTGTTTACAGTACATCCATTTTCATCTGTAACGGTTAATTCATAGGTTGTTGGGTTTAAGTTGGTTAAGTCTTCATCTGTGCTGGTAAATGAACTAGTAGGGTTTGTAATCCAATTGTAAGATAACACACCAGTACCTCCATTAGCAGTCACATCAATAGAACCATCTAAAGAGTTTACACAAGTTGCATCAACAATGTTATCTACTGTAACAGTAAGAACAGGTGGTTCAACTAACGTAATATCTGTGTTAGTTGTACATCCGTTTGCGTCAGTAATTGTCATGGTTATAGTTCCATCACATAGGCCAGTTTCAGAAGATCCGGTATTAGCACTGCTTGACCATCCATAGGTATATGGAAGAGTTCCTCCGTCAACAATAGCGTTAGCAATTCCATTACAATCTCCGTTACATAGAGGGTCTGCAGCAACTTGAACACCTAAAGCAAGGCTATCAGGTTCAGTTACGATTCCATCCTCAACATTGATACAACCAGTTGCTGTTTCTGTTATTGTTACAAAGTATTGGCCGCCAGGAAGTCCATTTAGGTTCGATCCAAGTGTTCCATCTTGCCATTCAAATGTAAGACCTGCGCCTGTTACGGTTAAACTACCATCTGATAATCCAAAACAAGAAACAGGGTTTGAAGTTACAGTTGCAGCAGGTGGGGTTGTTGTTGTTAAAGGTATTTGAGTCACTTTAATACACCCATTATCATCTGTAATGGTTACCGTGTACAATCCTGGAGCAAGGTTAGTCTCACTGGAGTTAATAGAAGTAAATCCTCCTGGGCCAGACCAACTATAAGTATATGGAGAAAGTCCACCGGTTACGATAAGATCAATACTTCCATCGCTAGCGCCACAATTTGTGCCATTTGCAATGTATTGTACGTCCATAGGGTTTGCGTCATTAATGGAAACTGGAACTACACGTATACATCCATTAGCATCTGTAACTTCTAGATTGTAAGTCCCAGCAGGAACATTAGTCAATGTGTTAGTTGTTTGACCAGTTGGCACCCAAAATAGGGTATAAGGTGCTGTACCTCCAGAAGGGATTACATCTGCCGAACCATCGGTTCCACCAGCGCAAGAGACGTCAGTAATAGTAATTGTTTCATTGTCAGGTCCATCTATATTGTTAATAGTAACATCTAGGTCAGTTTGACAACCATTAGCATTATCAGTAACTGTATACGGATAGATACCTGCGCATAAATCAGTATGAGAAGTTCCAGTAGTGTTATCAAACCATAATATGGTATAGTTTCCTGAACCACCACTTGGAACTACCGTAGCTTCACCATCACACTCACCACACGCTGCGTCTATTGGTGTAACTGTCGAAGTGATTCCATTACCAAAATCAACAACCATAGATGTTTGTGCTAAACATCCGTTTGCATCAGTCACAGTAACGGAGTTAACACCAACACATAGTCCAGTTGCAGTTTGAGTAGTTTGACCGGCATCCCATGCAAATGAATAGTTAACCGTACCACCTGAAACCATAACTGTAGCTTGCCCATCACACGCAATATCACAAGAAGCATCTTGCGTATTAGGCAAAGAGAAGGTAAGTTCGTCTGGCGTAGTAATATCAGCAGAAGCATTGGTAACACAACCTAAGGCATCTGTAACAGATACAAAGTATTGACCAGGCGCTAAGTTGATTTCAGTATCAGTACCACCACCACTAGTCCACGCATAAGTAAACGGACCGTTTCCAGTTGCCACTACTGTCGCATCACCATTATCGTCACCAAAACAGGTTACATCATTATTGGAGATAGTAAGCGCAGGACCGTTAGTAGTACCTAAAGCAATAGTTTCAGTATAAACACAACCGGCACCATCGATTACATCAATGACATATATACCAGGTAATAAAGCAGATTCTGAGTCATTTGTACTACCTACAGCAGAAGGTCCAGAAACCCAGTTGTAAGTGTAAGGAGCAACTCCACCAGAAACAAGGAATGTGATTTCACCGTCAGCGCTTCCACAAGTACCATCAGTAACAATAGTTTGAACTGTTGGAGCATCCGGTTCGATAATATCTACCGAAACCATTCTAATACATCCGTTGTCATCAGATACTTGAAGTACGTAATTACCAGCAGGAACATTAGAAAGTGTATTAGTGTTATTTCCTTGACCTATCCAGCTATAGTTGTACGGAGCAACGCCACCAGTAGGTGTTACAGTAGCTGAACCATCGTTTCCACCATTACAAGTAACATCAGTTACCGTGATAGTTTCACCAGTTGGACCACCAATGTTGTTGATAGTAGCATCCAATTGTATACTACACCCAGTAGTATTATCAGTTACTTCGAAAGGATAAATACCAGCACACAAAGCAGTATTGTTTAAAGCAGTAGATCCATCATTCCAAAGAATACCGTAGTTACCAGAACCACCAGCCGGAGCAACTAAAGCCTCACCATTACAAATACCACAAGTAGCATCTGTAGGGGTGACTGTTGCATTCAATTGGAAATCTTCATCAATAGTAATAGACTGTTGAATGATACACCCATTAGCATCTGTAACAGTTACGTTACTCACACCAACACAAAGGTTTGTTGCAGTAGGTGTTGTTGTTCCGTTAGACCATAAGAAGTTGTAGGCTAATGTACCACCAGACACAACGGCTGTAGCCTGACCATCACAACTTATATCACAACTTGCGTCTACAATATTTGGTATAGATAAGATTAAGGCATCAGGATCATTAACGGTAACTGTTTCTAATGTAATACATCCAGTACCGGCATCTGTTGCTTCTAGAGTATAGTCTCCGGCAGCAATAGACAATAAGTCAGGATTAGTTTCTCCTGCAATATTAGTAGGAGTAGCATCAATCCATTGGTATGAAATTGCACCAACAGCTCCAGAAATTGTCGAAGTTATAGAACCAGTTGCATCACCATTACAAAAAGCATCATTAGGAGATAAAGTTAAGGCTGGTGCATCAATATCTGAAATAGTAAAGTTTTCAGTAATGGAACATCCAGCAGCATCACTTATGACTACTGTGTAAATGCCTGCAGTAAGACCATTAACACCAGGAGTAGTTTCTCCTGCTGGATTTGTCCAGGCTATGCTTAATGGAGCAACACCTCCAGATGCAGATATCGTAATGTCACCATCAGGATTTCCACAAGTAGATGGGTTAATATTTGATGTAACATCTATAATAGTTGGTTCTTGAATATCAACTTGCGCTATTCTAATACAGCCATTGTCATCTGCCATTTCGACAAAATATGTTCCAGCGCTTAAAGAGTTTTGAATTGGATTTGTTGAACCGTTATGAGGCCAGAAATAAGTGTAAGGAGCAACACCTCCGGAGGCAGTTACATCTGCTGTGCCATCATTTCCGCCACCACACGTTACATCTGTTGTTACTATTGTTTCTCCAGTAGGTCCTCCAATATTATTTAAAGCAACATTTTCATTAATACTACAACCATTGTTGTCCGTAATTTGAACAGTATATAATCCAGCACACAAACCTGTTTCATTAGTTGTTGAACCGCCATTCGACCATAAATAAGTTATTGTTCCAGTTCCACCAGAACCTAACACAGTAGCCTCTCCGTTACAGATTCCACATGTTGCGTCTATTGTAGTTGTAGAGGCCGTAACTTGAGTAGGTGTGTCTATGGTTAAGCCAGACAAGGTACTTAGACATCCAGCATCATCAGTTACCTGAATACTGTAAGTGCCAGCAGGCGCGTTACTCAGATCTTCGGTTTGAGCAATTCCATTAGGATTCCATAAATAATCATACGGAGCAGTTCCACCAGTTATAGAAACATTAATCTGTCCATTATTGTCACCAAAGCAGGATACATCCGTAATATTATCTAAAGTTATTACCGGTGCGTTAATATTGTTAATTATAACAGTAGTATCTGCTTGACATGAATTATCGTCAAAGACACTAAAGGTATACGTACCAGCAGGTCTACTCAAGATATCAGCAGTAGTTGCAATCGAAGCACCTCCAAAATTCCAATTATAAGTATAGTCTGGAGAGGTTAAAGTTCCGCCAGAAACAGTAGTTGTGATCGCCCCATCAGAAAGGTTACAGTTAGCATCCGTAACAATAGCATTGAAAATAACTTGATTAGGCTCAGATACTGTGAACAAACTATCTCTTGAACAACCATTGTCATCTGTTACAGTAAATAGGTAACTACCTGCTGCTAATAATGTTTCGTCTTCATTAGTTGATGGTGTATCCCAATTATATTGATAAGGAGCAACACCATTCGAAACTGTTACATCAATTTCACCCAGAGCATCACCGAAACATAAATTATCTGTAATAACAGCAGTAATATCTATTGCTTGTGGTTGGAATATTTCGTAAGAATCAATAATTATACATCCATTATCATCAGTTACTGTAACTTGATAAGTTCCAGCATTTATGTTTGGTTGATCTTCAGGATTATTTGTTCCAGCAAGGTTATCCCAATCATAATTGTACGGAATAGTACCTCCGGTTACAGTAATGTCCAAATCACCAGAATTGTCATTAAAACATAAAAGGTCTGATAGGTTAGATGTAATATTTAATTCATCAGACTCTATTAAGGTAACCGATGCAACAGATACACAGCCGGTAGGGCTTTCGAAAACAGAAAGGTTATATGTTCCTGCCGGAAGACCAGTCAAATCTTCTGTGTCGTCATTATCTCCGGTGCCATCATTGTCCCAGTCATATGTGTATGTGTTTGGTGGAGTTCCGTTGACCGTAACTTGAATTTCACCTGTACTGTTGCTAAAACATGCAATGTCAGTTTGTACAATTGTTAAAGTCGGAGCTTGATCATTAGTTACCGCAATTACTTGAGACATTGTACATCCATTGTCATCAGTAATATCAACTTGATAATTACCTGCATCAATGCTAGAAATGGTGTTGGTTGTTTCTCCAACCATAATAGTTCCAGCGTTTACATCAGTCCAAGCATAAGTGTAATCTGTTGCGGTAGTTCCTCCGGATACAGTAAGAGTTACACTTCCATCAGCAACACCACAAGTTGGTTGTAAAATAGCAGGAGTAATAATAATTTCATTAGGTTGGTCTACAACAAAAGGAGTACCAGTAAAAGTACATCCGTTAGCGTCCTCAATGTCAATAGTATATGTATCAGCGTCCAAAGAGTTAATGTCTTGAGTTGTGGCAGTGAATCCGCCTATACTTGTCCAATTAACAATGTAATTAGGTGTTCCTCCAGTTATTGTAACATTTACCTCACCAGTTCCATCATTAAAACATTGTAAGTCAGTTTCAATTCCTGAAACAGATAGTGCACTGTTAGGCCCATTAACAACAACCACATCATTTGTGGTACAACCATTTATATCAGTTACAGTAATTGCGTAATTACCAGCTTCAATTGAAGTAATGTCTTCAAGTCCGGAAGTATAACCGTTCGGGCCTACCCATGAAAATGTGAAACCAGGGTTTCCTGAAACGATTAAATCAGCTGTTCCATTTGCATCGCCAAAACACTGAACAGGTGTAGAACTACTTATTACAGTAGGTCCACCAATATCGGAAATAGTAGCGAGAGCTGTTTGAGAACAGTTGTTAAGGTCGGTGACAGTTACCTCGTAAACACCACTTGGTAAACCAGGTTCAGTGGCATTGTTGCCTGGGACTAAAGCTGTGCCAGTATTAAAATCAATCCACGAATATGTATAACTAACTCCATCATTACCACCTGTAGCAACAACGGAAACTTCTCCATCGCTATTCCCACAGGAAGCATCAGAACTACTAGTTGTTAAATTAATTGCCGTTTCTTCTATTAAGGTGTAACTGTCCGTGATTGTACAACCGTTATCATCCGTGACTAATACATCGTATTGTAAAGCGTCTAGGTTTGATATTGTATTTAATCCAGTTGAATTCGAGCTATTAGAATGAGGGGCACCGCCTACGGTCCAATTGTAAGTGAAGTCAGCCGTACCTCCAGTTACTGTGATACTAATTTCACCAGTTCCTCCACCATTACAAAGTAAATCTGTTTGTGTACCTGAAATAGCAAGTTGTGAACTTGGTTCATCTAAAGTTACACTTTCAACATCAGAACATCCAGCATTATCCGTTACCGTTAATACATATGTACCAGCTGGTAATCCTGTTTGATCTTCCGGGTCTGAGGTACCTGCTAAATTATCCCAATCGTAGGTGTAGTTTGGTGTACCCTGAGAAACGGAAACAAAAATATCGCCAGTTGCGTTCCCAAAACAATCAACGTCATTTGTAGAGTTGACCGCTATAACGGGTCCGTTGACTTCAAACACTTCTTGTTGCGCTGTTGCTGTACATCCGTTTAAATCTTCTACAACCAAGTCATATATACCTGCTGACAACCCGTTAATAATATTTCCATTACCGCCTGGTGTCCAAGTATAAGTGTAAGTTGGGTTTCCTCCGGAAGCAATTGCGGAAACTTGTCCAGAAGGACTACCACAATCGGAGTCGAGTGATGAAGTGGTTACAGTTAGACCTTGTGGAGCTGTTAATGTTAAACATGTATCTAATTGACAACCGTTAGCATCTATTAAAGTTAGGCAATATTGACCAATTTCTAATCCATTAATATCTTGTGATGCTGAAGTATATCCATTAGGACCTGTCCAGTCTGTTGAGGCTATAGGTAGAGCTGCATCTATAATGGAAGTGATTGAAATTGCACCGTCCAAACTAGAAGCACAAAGAGGTCCAGTAACATTAGCCACAATAGAAATTGGGTTCGGATCTGTAAGTGTAACGGATAATCCACTAATACATCCATTGTTGTCAGTTGCTACAACAGAATATTCATCGGCAAACAAGGTGTTAATGTCTTCTGATATGTTATTTGGACTAATTGGGCTACCATTAAGAGAAGTCCATACAAATGTGACAGGGTTTGCAATGGAAACAACACTTAAATTAATATCACCATCATTTCCATTATTACAAGTTGGGTTTGTGCTAGTTTCTGTTAGAGTTGGGCCATTTAAATCTGATACACATTCTGTTGTTGCCATTTGACAACCATTTGTTCTGTTTTCAGTTACCAACACATCATAACATCCTGCAGGTAGACCTGAAGCAGTAGCAAGGTTACCTACTTGAACTCCTGTTCCGTCTGTCCATACGTATGTATATTCATTTGGAGCATTCCCTGGAGTTCCGTTTGATGCAGTAACAGTAACGGTTCCATCGTTTTGTAAACAAGCTGATTGAGTATTTGAAGTTGATAAAGTTATTTGGGTAGGTTCCTGAATATCATAAGGGCCGCCTAGTAAAGTACAGCCATTATCATCGACAATGTTCACGGTGTAACTACCTGCTTGAAATGTAAGGTCTTGAGGGTCAGTGAAAGCGCTTCCTCCATTATGACTCCAATCATATCCATAACCGGCAGCACTTGTACCTCCGCTAACGGTAATGTCTATGGTGCCATCTTCTCCGAAACAGTTGGCATCAGTAATGTTAGCAACAACACTTAAAGGAGCGGGCTCATCTATTACCACAACTTCTTGTGTATTACAAGCAGCTCCATCCGTTACGGTAACAACATAAGTTCCACCTGCTAGGCCAAATACATCAGGGACATTTCCTGCAGTATATCCAGCAGGAATACTTGACCAAGAGTATGTTAAACCACCAGTCCCTCCTGTTGCTGTTGTAGAAATTGATCCGTTACCAGCGCCTGCACATGTTACATCAGTAAAACCATCAACTGTAATTGCAGGTCCGTTAGAGGGTATAACGGACACAGAGCTTGAAACTGTACAGCCATTGTCATCTGTAACAGTAACTGTATGAACACCACTTAAAATATTATTTGCTGTAGCAGTCATATCTCCACTTGGGCTCCATAGATAGGTGTAATCAGTAGTGACCGTACCGCCACTCGCTACCACGGTTGCACTTCCATTCGGCACATTACACTGAGCATCAGTAGAAGTCATATTATCAATTACCAGTTCAGTAGGTTCAACAATGTTGTAACAACTGTCAAGTGCAAGAGAACAACCGTTGTCATCCATGAAGTTGACGCAATAATCTCCAGGTAAAAGGTTTCCAACATCTTGAGTAGTTTCACCCATGCTGTGATCTCCAGACCATTGGTAAACATAGTCTGTTGCTATAGTTCCTCCCGCGGGAGTAATGTCGATTGATCCTGTTAAGTTACCAAAACAATCAACATCAGTTACCACTGAAGAAATAATTTCTAAGGCATCTGGTTCAGTGATTGAGATAACTTGAACTTCTTGACACAAATTTCCGTCAGTTACAGAAAGTGAATAATCGTCAGCGCATA
Organism: uncultured Flavobacteriales bacterium; assembly: GCA_913064955.1. Taxonomy (GTDB): domain Bacteria; phylum Bacteroidota; class Bacteroidia; order Flavobacteriales_D; family Parvicellaceae; genus Parvicella. The sequence goes on along the minus strand of CAJYBK010000022.1, from coordinate 7,187 downwards.
AAGCAAATATATCCTCGTTGGAAGAATTAAAGCCAGTGTTTATTCCGTTCCAGTCAATTACATATGGGGCCGTACCACCGGTTACTGAAATTTGAACAGCTCCAATACACTCTCCATTACAAAGTAGGTCTGTTTGATTATCAATTGTAACAATAGGAGGAGTAACTGTAGAAACTGTTTCGTTGGCAGTTATTTGACAACCGTTGTCATCTTCAATTACAATCGTGTAAGTATCAGGGGCTAGTCCCGTTTCGTTTAAGTTTGAACTACTGAATCCTGTTCCGGCTCCAGTCCAGTTTACCATATAAGAACCAGCTATTGTTCCACCACCTGGAGTAGCACTTACAGTTCCGTTATCAATCCCACAACCAGCATCAGTACTGGAAGTCGTTAAAGTTAATTGGTTTGGTTCTGTAACTACAAAAGTTGTATCATTTGTACAGCCATTATCATCGGAAACTTCAATCGTATACGTTCCATTACAAAGTCCTGTTATGTTTTGAGTGTTGGTTGGCCCTCCGTAACATGCTGGTGTTGGACTCCAGTTGAACCCGTAGGATGCAGCGACTGTTCCTCCTGATACATTTAATGAAATATCTCCATCGTCATCACCAAAACAAGTCATGTCTGTAAAAGTAGATCCATCAAAAAAGATAGAATCCGGTTCAAATATGGTAATGCATGAGTCCAATGCAAGAACGCAACCATTGTTGTCTTGAATATTTACGCAATAAGTACCAGCCAAAACTGGGTTTAATGAAAGAGGGTCATCAAAGTCTCCAGTACCATCATTGTCCCAATCAATAAGATAAGTTGCTGCAATTGGACCTCCACTAGGGGCTACCGTTACTGAGCCATCCGCAACACCATTACAACTTAAATCGGTACCTGTAAGTGTTGCTTCTAAAGGTTGTGGTTCTTCAATTGTAAAAGAAAGTTGTTGAGAGCAGTTACTTCCGTCAGTAATGGTAGCATCGTATGTTCCTGCCACTAAATTAGTTAATGTAAATCCAGATACGGCCATTGGTCCTGTCCATGAAATGGTAACTACAGGTTCCCCAGAAATAACATTAATCGTTATGGTTCCGTTGTTATCACCAAAACATGTAATATTAGTTGAAGAACTCGTTAAAACTAATTCAATAGGTTCAGTTATGGAGATAGTCGTATCATTTGTACAACCATTATCATCTGTCGCGGTTACTGTATAGTCACCTGGGCACAGTCCGCTAATGTTAGGTGTGTTTGGTACAGAAGCACAAGCAGGGATAGGAGCCCAAGCAAAGTCATAGGCAATTGCTTCTGTTCCTCCATTTGCCACTGTGTTAATAGACCCGTCATCTTGTCCGAAGCAAGAAATGTTACTAGATGTGGTTCCGTTAAAAAAGATGGAATCTGGTTCGAAAATAGTAAAGCAAGAATCCAATGCTAAGGTACACCCAAGGTCATCCTGAATGTTGACACAATAAGTTCCAGCTAATTGAAGGTTTAAGTTTTGAGTGTCATCGAAGTCTCCTGTACCGTCATTGTCCCAATCAAACAAATACGAACCGGCTACAGTTCCTCCGGAAGGAACAATAGTCAAAGTGCCGTCTGGGACACCGTTACAAGTTAAGTCAGTACCGGTTATGGTTAAACTTAATGGAGTAGGCTCAGTAATGTCTATTACAATTTGTTCGGTACAATTATTATCATCGGTTACTGTTGCTGTATATTGTCCAGGAGCTAGACCAGTAGGGTTTAGGTCTCCGTTGGCAGGGGCAATAGCTGGCGCCACTGCTGACCACGTAACTGCTAAAGTGCCTTGACCTCCTGAAACGGTAATGTTAATTTCCCCAGTATTGATGTTGGCACAAATAAGATTTGTATGAGTTTCCGTAATCGTAAGATCCAGCGGTTCTATAATATTAAAAGTGGTGTCATTAGTACAGCCATTATCATCTGTTGCAGTTACTTGATAAGCTCCAGGGCATAAACTAGAAATATTTTGACTCACCGTACTTCCCGAATAACATCCAGGTGTTGGACTCCAGTTGTAGTCATAGTTTCCTGCTTCGGTTCCACCTGAAACTGTCAGAGAAATACTACCATCGTTATCACCAAAACAGGTAATGTCTGTATGCGTACTTCCGTTAAAAAAGATTGAATCTGGTTCGATTATCGTATAACATGAATCCACATTTAAGGTACATCCATTATCATCTTGAATGTTGACACAATAAGTTCCCGCCAATTGTAAAGTTAAGTCTTGAGAGTCGTCAAAATCTCCTGTTCCATCATTGTCCCAATCAAATAAATATGATCCTGCAACAGTTCCTCCAGAAAGGTTTGCAATACTAATACTTCCATTAGGAACACCATTACATGTTAAATCCGTTCCACTTATGGTTAAAGATAGTGGGTCTGGTTCGTCTATTATAATGATTAAAGTGTTCGTACATCCGTTATTATCTGTGATGTCAGCTGTATAACTTCCAGGAAGAAGATCTGTTGCGCTAAAAGTCGAATTGCCTGGTATCTCAGTACCAGTAGATGTCCAAATTATTGCCGCTGGAGGAGTACCTCCATTGATAGAGACATCAATTGTACCATCGTTGGAATTGAAACAAGTTAAATCTGTATGTACTTCAGTGGCGTCCAATAACGGTGGCTCAACGATATCTATGATAGTATCTTTGTCACAGCCGTTATTATCTGTTAATGTAACATTGTAAGTGTCTTCCGATAAACCACTTTGTGTTAATGGGCCATTTGGAGAGTTGATTGGCGTTCCCCAATCAATAACATAATTCGGTACTCCATTCTCCGGGTTAATAGTGATTATCGCATCATTGTCTCCAAAGCAATCCATTTGAGTTACGTCTGCATTGAAAAACAGCTCACCTGGTTTAGTAATAGTAAAAGTCGTATCGTAGATACATCCTAACGCATCTTCAATATGTAATGAATAAGTTGCTGAATCTAGGTTGGTTTGATCCTCTAAACTTGGATCTATCAAACTTCCAACTCCGTTTGGTGTAGCGCTCCAGCTCCAAGTGTAACCACCGTTGCCTCCAGTAGTGGTAATGTCGATGTCTCCATCTAATAAGTCAAAACAAGAAATGTTTGTTACAATACCATTTGTATATATTGGTTCTGGTTCAAATATGACAATATCTGCAGAGTCTGTACATAGCTGATTATCCACCCAAACCACGTGGTAAGTTCCACCTGAAATAGTACTTTGATCAGGACCTGTAGAACTGAACCCAACTCCTCCATCCGGAGATGTCCAAGTATAACTATAGTTGGGAGAGCCTCCTGTAAGAGTAGTGTTGATGCTACCGTTTTCAAATCCTGCACAAGTTACATCAACATGTGTTTCTGTAAAATTAAAAGGAGGAGGAGAAAGTACTTGAGATAATTGAAATGTTTTTGTACATCCGTTATCATCTGTTACCAAAACGTAATAATCAGTATTTGGACACAAGTTCGTTTGATTCAGAGAAGGACCAGCGTCATGAAGAGTTCCTGAACCAACTACTCCCTCATACCATTCTATTGTGGTGAAATTGCCAGAACCACCTGCTAATGTAATTGTCACCTCTCCGTTACATTCATTACTACAAGTTGCATTGATTGAAACTTGATTATCCAAAGTAATAGGAATAGCATCAGCAATAGTAATTACAGTATCAAAAGGGCAGCCATTAGCATCTTCCAGAAGTAATTGGTAGTCAATGTTTTCGCATAAAGAGCCTTGAACAAAACTAGGCACACCAGCAGCACTCCCCAGTGCAGTATTTCCTGGTAGTTGATACCAATTAAAGTTGAAAGGTCCTCCATTCGCTCCACTCGGAGTGCTACTAGCTTGAGCATCACAAACACCATCACATGTAACTGGTTGAATAACCATCCCAAAATTAATTTGAACAGGGTCGTTTACGTCTACTACTTGCGTAAAGAAACAACCATTAGCATCAGTAACTTCTACGGTGTTTATACCTGTACAAACCCCTGTTGGGCTTGCATTAGTTGAGCCCGATTCTAACCATAAAATAGATAAAGGAGCCGTTCCTCCTCCAATATTAGCAAATATTCTACCGTCACATGAATCAGGACAAGAAGGGTCCTGGAAACCTAAAACGTTAACTCCAATATTGTTAGGGGGGCTTATAATAACCCCAAACTCCGTACAAGATTCGTAAATAGAACCAAAAATTAATTGGGATGAATCAATAACTGTAAAATTGTAATTATCGGCACATAATCCTGTAAATGTAGTTACGGATCCTCCTCCAGGTGTATCAGCCGCTTGTGTGAAAGTTGTAGAACCATCATACATTTCAAAACCATAAGGTCCACCTCCAGCTCCATTGATAGTCACTGTGATTTCACCATCACAAAGTCCGTTACAAGAAATTGCTTGACCATTATAATCGGAAGTTATAGTAACCGTAAAGTCTATTGGTATGGGGTTAGCGCAATTCGCTTTTTCTTGTACAACTTGTGAAAAGTTGGTATTAAAGATTCCAAAAAGCAGTAAAAAAGTAAAAATTACTCTCATTCAAAACAGGTTTATGTAAGGCAAAGTTGTAGGTTAACAACGTTTATACTCAAATTATCCAAAAAGGTTATTAATTTTTAATAACTATTTAGTATCAAATAGACGTAAAAAAATGGAAAGTTGTTGCATTTATTGGAATAACACACACATTTCTTGTTTAAATCTAGTCGAATACAGGACAAATGTAAGAGTTATTCCTATCATGAGGGCACGCAGAAATGCCAATTATTAACTCATGCGTGTTGGAACTTACTGTCCTTAATTTTGAAGTTGTAAAATCAAATGCGTAACCAAAGGAAAAGAATCTTGCAAATTTAAGTTTTGCCATTAGTGCAATCGCATCTTGGTTTCGCCAACTTGCCCCTACTTCAATAGCTTTGTTTAGCTCCATCGTTAGATTTAAATCAACGGAGGGAGCCGAAAAACCAACATATTTTATCATAGCAGATGGAACTAGATTGAATCCTTTACCAATTTTATATCTTTTACCACCAACTAAAGAGAAGTGAAATCTATTTCTGGCATCTACACCAATGGTTTTACTCCATTTATTTCTTACGATTTGTCTGATAGCTAATCCTGCAAACCAATTGTCATGATTTAGAAAAACTCCTGGTGTAACATAAGGAATCATCAAAGCTGAACCACCGTTCTGAATTACAGGATCATTATAATTTATTGTGATAATTCTTGAGGCATCAACCTTAAACTGCTGAAAACCAGCAAAAAGACCAATGCTTGCTCTAATGTCTCTACCCAGCTGAAAGTGATAAGCATAGGCAAGGTTAATTGTAGTTGTGCTCATGTAACCTAAGACATCATTTTCAATGTACGCTCCTACACCATGATGGGTTCTATTGGCTCTTGTTTTTTTGAATTTTAATCTTGTCTGAAAACTGGCGAATCCGGTTTGAGGATTTCCATCAAAACCCGCCCATTGAGTACGGTAACCAAGTTTAAAATTAAAGCAGTCTTGACTTCCAGCAACAGCCGGATTGAAAGCGAAATAATTATATACGTAATGCGTGAATTGTGTTGTTTGCTGTCCAAATAAACTAACACTAAAAGCAATTGATATGACGGTTATTAAAATCTTCATTTTATTACCGTTACATATCCTCCGAAAATATCTTCATCACTTTCTGTGTTGAGATCAATATGGTAATAATATACTCCGGATGGCACGCTAATACCATTTGCTTTTCCGGTCCATGTGTTACCATTTCCATAGCCAACGGAATAAAAGACTTTTTGACCCCACCTGTCAAACACAGTAACTTTTGCAGCAGGATAATTTTCAATAGACCCAATATACCAAGTGTCATTAATGCCGTCATCATTAGGGGAGAAAGTATTGGTCAGTATAAGCGTTTCTTGAACCACAACTGTAACCGGGTCTGAATAAACACAACCATTAGATGTTTCAGTATTGTAATAAAAAGTTGTGGTTGAACTAGGGGCGGTGCTAGTGCTGGCGCTATAAGGATTGCTAACTAAACTTTCTGGAGTCCAATAAGAGTTGTTGGGTCCTTGACCTTCCAAACTTGCAGTTTCACCTTTGAAGATGGAACTTCCCTCTCCTGCATCAATCTCGATGTCTACTCCTGGCCCTTGGATAGTAATGTTAAAACCACATTGTGCCGCTCCTGCGTCTCCGTTAATTGAATCACCATCAACTTGTATGTAGTAGGTGGTATTAGGAAGCAGGTTGGTTGCGTTTAACTGAAAGTTGGTAGCAGATGTGACACAATTAGAAACTAAACTATATGTGCTTTCATTGCACGGGGAACTTGCTGAGATAATTACTGCTTGTAAGTTGGTGTTTAAGCCTGGAGAATTGTCACAAATGATATTAGAAATATTGGCAGTTACATCACCTCCAGTATTGTTGGTTAGAAAAGTAAACCAAACACTATTGTTTAAGGAGTAACAAAAGTTCCCAGAATTGGATGCTCCATCTTCACAGCCAGAGCAGGTTTCCACTGAAGCTCCAGAGTTTCCAGAGTTTGCTGTTTGAGAAGAGCATAAAGTAACAGCATTGACACAGTTGTCAGCGCCTTGGCTAAAAAAAAGCCAAGGCGTTAGTGCAACGAATATTAATACCAATTTCATTAGGTCAAAATTAGGCATATTTTTCGATATTCTAATTTAGAGACCTAGAATCTATGTAAGAAGTTTACTTATGTTGATTAATAATGTTGCAAATCTGATCAGAAGACAAAACACCTGATTGTCTCCAAACAAGTTTACCTTCCTTAAATAAAATCAATGTAGGAACACTTCGTACAGAGAAGTGTGCAGCAGCATGTTGATTTTTATCAATGTCTATTTTAATTATTTTAGCATTGCCTTCAATTTTTGTTTTTGCATCTTTAAGAATTGGAGCTAACGTTTTACAAGGTCCGCACCACTCTGCAAAAAAGTCTACAAGCACTAATGGCTCTTTGTTGAGGTATTCAGTTAGTGATTTGTTATTCATAAATTAGAGAATTAAATTTCACACTGTCCATTTGCACAATTGCCTCCACAACAACCTATACCTAGGATCGATTGAACGATAAAGGCAAGGCTTAGGATGGCGCCAATCCAAATGTGGTACGCAATGGAGGCACTAAGGGATAGTATACATAAAAAACAAAAA
>CAJYBK010000021.1 GCA_913064955.1 uncultured Flavobacteriales bacterium | reverse complement strand
TCTATAATACAATTGGTATTATTTTTCTTATTGGGGTTGATTTGTTTTTTTTACGCCTTTATATTATTTGGTAAACTAAAGAATATTGTGGAACTAGTCTAATGTAACCAAAGATATTAGTTCATTTTACCTGGCTACTCGCACAGAGTACCTTTCAAAGAAATAGATTTACATACATCTATTGAAATGGCACTTTACAAACATGGCAAAGAATTGGAAATTCTTAAGGAGAGAGATATGTTGTACAGTGTGGTGGAAAACAAAGAAAGTACAGAGTTCATCTTTGTAAAAAGTAAATCAAGACTGATAAAACTAAATACAAAAGATATTTACTTTATTGAAGCATTGAAAGACTATGTTGTTATTAATGCAGCTTCAGCGAGATATACTATTCATAGTACAATGAAGGATATTGAGGAAAAAATGCCATCAGATTCTTTTCTAAGAGTGCATAGATCATACATTATTAGAATTGATAAAATTGCTCAAATTGAAACACCAAACATTATCTTGGAAGATATTAAAAAAATTATTCCGATTGGTGGATCCTACAAAGATGAATTGTACAAAAGAATCAACTTGGTTTAGTAATTTGAAAGCGAGTTTATTTACTTTTCTGTTAATTTTTACTTTTTCCTTAACCTTTAGTCAAGAATTATGGAAGGTTAAGATTGGAGTAGACAACACTATTAATATTCAAAATTATTGGTCAGGTGAGTTAGAAGAAATACGAATCGTAGTTTTTTCAGATTATAGCAAATCAGTTTACGCAAAAGATACAGTTATCTATATGGATAATTGGTTGTCTATTCATTTTCCGGAAGGTTTTGATTTTATTTATGGTGATTCCATAGGTTTAGAAAAAGCTAGTGACTTAACCATAGCTATTAAGAAAAAAAGAGAAACAGTTCATAAAGAAATTTTCACTTTTGAACCCAGCCTTAATTTATTACTGCAACTAGATAAATATGATGACACAAACTTTCCCGATGTTTGGGGAGAAGTTATCGATGCGTTTACTTGGGAAGATAAAAAAGGAAAAAATGTAGTAGTTAGAAGTTATTTGGATAAAAGAAACATTATAAAAACCGACACCTTAGTGGATAGGTATTTATACTTCTACCATTTTATTTCAGATGATAACGATCAATTGAAGTTGTTAAGAAAATATACTGACTCATTCAAACAATGTTCTACCAATGATTTAACGCAATTTAAAATAGAAAGTATAGAATTAACTGATATTGATAGAGATACAATAGGTGAAATTAGTACGATCTATAAATTGGGATGTAACTCCAGTAAAAATGATAGCGTCCCTCACACTGTGAAGGTGTTGATGTCTTCTCAAGGTGAAAAATATATGATGTCTGGATATGTAACTCCATTGAGTAAGAAAAAATTAATTGTTACTCCCTCATTAAACCTTAAGAGAAAAGAATATTTTGAACGTTTCTTAAGAAAAAAACTATTATTAGAACTTTGAATTTAATTGTAGATATAGGAAATACCAGAACAAAGGTTGCTGCTTTTGATAAAGAGGAAATGGTTTGGCAAAAAACATATGTTTCATTGACACAAATGAAACATGACTTAAGCAAACTAGAAATTAATAATTCAATTATATCTTCAGTAGCAAAACAAGAATTAACAAACTTTGTGAAAGGTATTTTACCAAAGGCACTTGTGCTAAACTTTGAAACACCAATTCCCATTTCAAATAATTACAAGACTCCTAAAACATTAGGAAATGATAGGTTAGCAAATGCTGTAGCAGCTTACCGTTTGTTTGGTAATAGCAACACTTTAATAATTGATGCAGGCACTTGCCTAAAATTTGATTTTATCAATAAAAATAAGGAGTACCTTGGTGGGGCTATCGCTCCAGGACTAAGAATGAGGTTCCAAGCATTACATACTTTAACCGCTAATCTTCCGTTATTGGAAAACTTTGAAGAGGTTGTATTGATTGGTAATAACACAGAGACATCAATGGTTTCAGGTTGCTTCAATGGAATGCAGCATGAAATAGCGGCAACAATAACGGCATACAAGGGGAAGTATAAGGATTTACAGATCATTATCACTGGGGGAGATGTTAGTAATTTAGAAAAGATGGATTTTTCACAAAAAAATAGCATCTTTGCAGACCGTTGGCTCACATTGAAGGGGTTAAATGAAATTTTAAGATATAATGTTGAAAATTAGATTTATATTATTTTTTACTGCGATAATTGGTTGGTGTGGTTTCAACGCACAAAGCCTCAACTCGTCACCATATACTAGATATGGTTTAGGAGATCAAGTAAAGTTAAGTAGTACTCCCTTCATAGGTATGGGAGGAGCATCTATAAGTCTTGCAAACTTTAGATACATTAACTTTTCAAACCCAGCTACATATGGTACTGTTTTGAGATATAATCCGATTTTCGATGCTGGATTTATGGGAAAAACATCACATTTAAAAACAGATTTAAATACTTTAAACTCAACAACAGTCGCATTAAGAAATTTTTCTTTGCTAATGCCATTAAGTAAGAAAACCGGATTCGTATTTGGGCTAATGCCATATTCTAATACTGGATATGAGATTACTAATTATGAAGATAATGCAGGAGACACGATTACGTATAGTTTCAAAGGTGCAGGAAGCGTGAATAGGTTGTTATTTGGGTTGGGACAACAGATAATTAATAAAGGTGATTCGATTAGATTTTCAGCAGGAGTCAATGCATCTTACTTGTTTGGTACTTTGGAAAAAAGTAGAACAGTAGCTTTTCAAGACGCATCATATTATAATACTAAATTGTTAAATAAATCAATCGTCAGAGGGTTTGTTTTTGATGTTGGTTTGCATTATTATGAAAAAATTTCAAATAAACTAACATTTCAATTAGGCGCTACAGCTAAGTTAGGGAGCGAAGTAAAAGGGTTTCAAGATTTTTATGCTTACAATTTTAAATACTCTGCCGATGGAGTTACTGAGTTAGGAAAAGATACAGTAAACTATTATGAAGACAGTGAAGGAATATTTAATTTACCTAAAGGTTTTGGTATTGGGGCATCAGTAACCTTGGACAGAAAAATAACATTATCTGCACAGTATGAGGCACAAAATTGGCAAAGTTATTCGGAGACATTTGATTCAATTGAGTACAATCCAACTGAATTGACTCAGAACTATAGATTTTCATATGGTATGGAGTTTATACCTTTTATTGAAGAAAGTTCCAAAAACTCAAGCGCTATAAAACTTAGTACATACAGAGTTGGTTTTCACCATGGCACAACACCTTATTTCTTAGAAGATACACATTTGAAGCAGTATGGCATAAGTTTTGGTATATCCATACCGCTTATTAGTTCCAATTCAACAAGTACAGTAAGTATGGCATTTGAATTAGGGAAGATGGGTACCACACAAAATGGTTTGATAGAAGACAATTACTTTAATTTTAATTTAGGTTTTTCACTTTCTCCTCATGCTAGATTTGATAGATGGTTTAAGAAAAGACTTTATGATTAATAATATTATTTAACAAAAACAATGAAAAAGTTTATCACAGCAGTAGCGTTAGTAGCAGGGACTACTTTCAGTTTTGGACAGGAATGCAATACGCAAACTGAACCAAACTATAATGGAAATGAAGCAGGATGTAGACAAGCAATTTCTCTTTATACGGAGTTTTTAAAACAAGAAAATTTTAATGATGCCATTTCAGAATGGTGGCCAGCTCAAAAAATTTGTCCACAGTACAAGCCGGTTTTATATGATAATGGAACATACTTATATAAGCAAGCGGCAAAATTAATTACTGATAAGAACAGTGCAGAATTTAAAGGTAAAATGGACACATTGAATACTGTTTATGATTTGTGGATTGAAAATTTTGGTGATTGTTATGAAATCCAAATGCAAAAAGCGCATGATAATATGATGGATGAGAATAAAAGATACAACGTAGCTTACAAGAGTTATGAAAAAGCTTTTAGTACTATTCCAGAAGAGAAAATACAATCTTACGATGTTGTTTATTATTTCAGATCAACCTACTTCATGTTGAGTGGAAAATTGATTGACTGCGAAGCAATGATGAATTTATACGAAAACCTTAATGGAATTGCAGAAAGAAAAATCAAAGCAAACCAAGATTCAGGAAACACAGGTGAAGTTCAAAATTGGTTAACAGCACAACAAACTATGGAGTCTTACATTGCACCTTGTGCCAACTGTGAGCAACTGTTGAAAATCTATAAACCACAATGGGAAGACGATAAAACCAATTTGGAATTAGCTAAAAAGATTTCAGAAAAATTAGGTAAACTTGAGTGTGAAGACCCTATAATGATGGAAATGGCGGTGTTTATAGACTCTAAAGAACCTTCTTATTCTTCTAAAATGGCTTTGGGAAATGCTTTTTGGACAAAAGGTGAAACTTCAAAAGCGACTGAGTACTACGAGGCTGCAATGGCTTTTCCAGAGTGTACAGAAGACTCTAAAAAAACGATTTGGAAAAGACTGGGTGAATATGACCTGAAGAAAGGTAAATACAAATCGGCATTTGCTTATGGTAAGCAAATAGGAGGATGTGATGGGAAATACCTTCAAGCAAGAGCCGTTTCACAAAGTGCAGGAGATTGCGCTACTAATAGAACACAAAGAACAGCTGTTTATAGTTACGCTTTAGACCTTGCAGAATCAGCAGGAAGTTGTGTTTCTGATAAATGGTCAGCAGGCTTAGTAGGACAATTGTCAACAAAAGCTCAACTTTTCTCGGAGGGTAAAAAACCTGGAGATTCTGTTGATGTTCCATGTTGGGGTTTTTCAGTAAAACTGAGAGTACAATAAAAACACGAATTCAAATATTATCTTTAATAAACATTCCGGTTGCTTTGGCAGCTGGAATGTTTTTGTTTTTATCCTGTGGTAATACTACGGAAGAAATCAACCAGGTTACTTTTAAGGACGATGGTCCTACAGAAGTGAGTGAAGGGGTAACAATGTTATTTACAGATAAAGGAGTCGCGCAAATGAAGCTAGAAAGCCCTTTGATGCACAGATATGAATTAGACCAAGGAAAGGAAATGAAAATGGAGTGCCCAATTGGTATGAAAGTAACTTTCTATGACTCTATTGGAAATGAGGAATCACAACTAACTGCAAAATACGGAGTGCTTTTTTCAAAGAAAGAATATATTGTAGTTCAGGACTCGGTGGTGTTTGTAAATAATAAACAAGAAAAACTAAATACAGAACTACTCCACATTGACTTTAAAAAAGACTCAGTATACACACATCAAAAAGTAACCGTATCTTCGCCTAAAGGAACTGTTAGCGGAATGGGAATGCATAGTAATGGAAATTTTACTAATTATAAAGTCCATAACATTAACAATGGAGAATTTGAGTTTCAGGAAGAGGAAATAAATAACAACAATTCGGAAAATGAGTAAAGTACATTTATATTTAGAAAAGTTTTGGTTGGTGGTAGCCTCAGTGGCAACTTTATTAACCGCAATTACCACTTTTCAAGACGGATTTAGTAATACTAGAATTTTTTGGTTAATTACTGGAATCGCATGGGCAATGTTTTTTGTTCGAAGAGGGGTAAGAAAGCGTATGGAAAAGCACGCTAAAACCATGGGTACTAATAAGAAAAAATAAAATTATGTTTTTTACAGAGGAACACGAACTATTTAGAGAAAGCATTCAAGATTTTTTACAGAAAGAAGTAGTTCCTAACACAAATAAATGGGAGGAAAACGGCCAAATTGATAAAGAGGTTTTGATCAAGATGGGTGAAATGGGCTTTCTAGGACTAGATACTGAAGAAAAGTATGGTGGTATGGGTACAGACTTTATGTATACTACTGTCTTACTTGAGGAAATAGGTAAAACAGGAGCCTTAGGTTTCGCAACAATGATTGCAAGTCATGTGTATTTAGCCATGAATTATCTTTCAAAAGGTGGTTCAGAATTTTTAAAAGAAAAATACTTAGTTCCGAGTGTTACAGGACACAAAATAGGCGCTTTAGCAATGACAGAACCATTTGCAGGATCGGATTTAAAGAACATCAGAACCACAGCTAAATTGGAAGGTGATCATTACATTATAACCGGTTCTAAAACATTTATTACCAATGCACATTATGGTGATTATATTGTTGCGGCAGTGAAAACAGAAACAGGAATCTCGATGATTGTCATCGACAATGATATGCCTGGTGTTTCAACTAGTAAGTTAGATAAAATGGGTCTGAGATCTTCAGACACAGCAGAGATATCATTTGACAACGTTAAAGTGCCTAAAGAAAACCTTCTAGGAGAAGAGGGTAAAGGCTTTTACTATATGATGGAGAGTTTGCAAACTGAAAGACTGACTGTTTCTCAATTATCGGTAGGAGCAATGCAGTATGCACTGCAAATTACTTTACAATACATGTCGGAGAGAGAGGCATTTGGAAGAACAATTGATAAATTTCAAGCCCTAAGACATAAAATAGCGGACATCGCAACCGATATTGAAGCATGGAAGCAGTTCATGCATATCACAAGTTATAGATTTACCAAAGGTGAATTTGTAGTTAAGGAATGTTCTATGCTTAAACTAAAAACATCTGACCTTTTAAATGAAGTGGTATATGATTGCTTGCAGATGTTTGGAGGCTATGGTTTTATGGAAGAATATCCAATTGCCAGACTTTACAGAGATGTAAGGGTAATTCCAATTTTTGCAGGAACGTCTGAAATAATGAAGGAAATCATTGCGAAAATTGAAATAGAGAAGGTGGAATATAAGCCAACGTATAAAAAATAAACCTGACATTTCATGAGACTGATTGCTCTAAGTGTTTCATTTTGTTTAATGGTTGCTGTTACAAACTCATATGGACAGGACAGCACATGGAGGAAAAAACCCAAAGTGGAAATTATGGGTTTTGCAGATATGTTCTATTGTTATGATTTTAACGAACCAAGCGGATCATCAAGACAGCCTTTTCTCTTTAATCACAATAGGCACAATAAGATTAATCTGAATTTAGGGTTAGCAGGTTTTCAAGTTATTCATGATAAATACAGGGTTAATTTAGGGTTTCAAACAGGAGCTTATGCGATTGATAATTATGCAGCCGAACCAGGAAGGTTAAAAACCATTTTCGAAGCGTTTGTCGGACTGTCACTAAACAAGAAAAACAACCTTTGGTTAGATGCTGGAATATTCCCTTCCCACTTGGGGTTTGAAAGCGCCATATCGATAGAAAATCCAACACTTACCAGATCTTTGGTGGCGGAAAGTTCTCCATACTTTCTTACTGGAGCAAAGTTGACTTTTCAACCTTCAGATAAATGGGACCTATCTTTAACTATTTGCAATGGTTGGCAAAGAATTAAAAGACTTGATGGTAATTCATTGCCTGGTTTTGGTTCTCAAATAAGTTTCAAACCATCAGACAAACTAACCTTCAATTGGAGCACATACATAGGTAGTGAATTCCCAGATGAATTGAGAAGAATGAGATACTTTAATAATCTGTATGGTATTTTAAACTTAACCAAAAAATTTAATTTGACAGTTGGTTTTGATTATGGAATCGAGCAAGTTTATACAAAAAGAACAGATTATCATGAATGGTTTAGTCCTGTTTTAATTGCTCAATATGCTTTTTCTGATAGATGGAAAACGACTATAAGAGCGGAGTATTACAACGATGAATCAGGAGTCATTATTCCTACCGGTACTATTAATGGTTTTCAAACACTAGGGACTTCACTGAATGTGGACTTTATTCCAGATGAAAATTTTGCATTCCGTATAGAAGGCAGATATTTTAATAGTAAAGACAGCGTTTTTGAATTGAAAGATAACACCACATATACCAATAGTAATTTTTTCGTTACTTTTTCTATAGCCCGTAAGTTTTCAAAGAACTTCGGAGAAAACTAAATCTCAATCACCAACTTTAGGTTGATCCTTCTAGAGGTTAAGTTATTAGGAACAGAATACTTTCTTCCGGAAACGTCTGTAATCCAATTATAGTTAGTGGTATTGATTATATCTAATAAGTTAAAGACTTCCAAAGAAACCCACATCTTTTCCACATTCCTAAAAATGGATTTTTTACCAAACTTTGTCCTATCCGTATGATCACCAATAAGATCTTTACTAAATCCTATATCAACCCTACGATATAACGAGCTTCTAAGCGTGTCTTTAAACCTTTGGTCGCCTGGAGGACCATAGGGTAGTCTTGTGCCAAACACGAGGCTTAAATTAACCTTAAATGTGCTCCAAGTTATTTTTTCCGTATTCCATTCTTCAGGCATTTTATCTTGGAAGAAAAGGTTAAAACTAGCAAACTGATCTGTAGGTCTAGGAATATAACCAGGTTCTGTTTTTGTAGAATCTACAACCGTACTGTTTACCGTATAACCTGGAACAATCTTGTCTCCATCCGAGTTAAAGTAATCGTAATAGTAGTCATCCAATATATCTTCATATGTTTTTAAAAAAGACAAGGAAGCGTAGGACTCTATACCATTTACAAATTGGCCATTAATTTTGAAGTCTAGTCCGGTAGCATATCCTTTTGCATTATTCACACCATAATACCTGGTTCTTACATTATCGATTTCGTATGGAATAATATCCGTCAAATGTTTGTAATATGCTTCCCCAGTAAATTTAAAACTCCTATCCCACATAAAGAATGTATAATCTGTTCCAAATACAAAATGAATGGATTTTTGAGCGCGAATATTCGGATTTAACTCGCCTTGTAAGTTTCTTATTTCTCGGTAAAAAGGAGGCTGATAGTAAAATCCAGTAGCCAACCTAAAGACTACATTTCTCCTATACATTTGATTGTTATGCGTAAAAAACAATGCCGGAGTGAAAGACAAACTAACTCTAGGCGAAAAGACAGTTTGACCATTGTAGTCCCAATAATGAGCCCTAACACCAAACGTACCATTTAAATATTTGTTGGTTTCAAAAGTGGTGTCAACCCAAGTTAGTACAGAATCTCCTTCAATGATTAAACTATCTGCATAATGCTGTTGTTTTGATAATTGCCAACCTTTTCTGTTTTGCACAAAACCAGTGACTCTATTTGAAGTAACACTATTAATTGCTCTGATATTATAAGACAAGTTTAAATCCTGATAAGGTTGTGCAGAAGGGTCAACATATCCAACAGAATCTGCTGGGTGAGGAGCATTAAAACGAGCTGAATCTAGGTAATTCCATTCGCTAATTTCATCATTGATAATCTCATGCTGATACTTTGCTCCCCATTCAAACTTATTATTAGACCCCCATTTATATGACCCTTTATGATATGCATTTGCCACCAATGCGTCAATGCTATTTCTTGCATGTTCCAAAAAACCACCCACGCCTCTAGTATATGCCACATCACCAAAGTCATCACTACCTAAGTCTCTTTCTAGTTCATCTAATTTGTACTCACCAAGCAGATCGAAGGATTCATTTTGAACTGTACGGAAAACAGAGGAGACATAGTTTAGGGTTAATTTATCTTTTTTTAACTTTTGCTGCACAGACACAGCACTCATAAAGGTTTTAAATTGTGTTATTTCCTGACCTTCATAAAAAACCGTAAATCGTAAAGCTTCGTTAATGCTTCCCCAATTTGTTTCTCTACTTTCTGGCACCACACGATATTTATTATCCGCATAAGAACCATACACAGAAAGCATCGTATTTTCATTAATAGCAAAGTTGTACATACCTTGAATATCCACAAATACAGGCTTGTAGTCTCCTTTAGTGTCAAGCGCACCGAATAAGTATGAGTTGGTATGGTATCTTGCTCCAAGCAAGTAACTAGATCTTACACCTAATTTATCTTGTACATATACATTGGCCCCCATAAAACTGGCCTGTGCAGTTGCCTTAAATTCTTTCGGTTTGTGATAATAGACATCTAAAACTGAAGATAATTTATCACCATATTTTGCATCGAAGCCTCCAGCAGAAAAGGCAATATTCTCTACCATGTACG
This sequence comes from uncultured Flavobacteriales bacterium, assembly GCA_913064955.1. Taxonomy (GTDB): domain Bacteria; phylum Bacteroidota; class Bacteroidia; order Flavobacteriales_D; family Parvicellaceae; genus Parvicella. The sequence continues at coordinate 12,614 of CAJYBK010000021.1, read as the reverse complement.
GATTAATAAAACTTAAACCCTCTTGCTGACCAGACCGAGCAAGGAAAGGACGATAGATTTCTATGCCATTCACATAAATGAGGTTTTCATCAAAGTTTCCTCCTCGAACATTATATCCTGCTGATAGTTCTGAATTTTGACGCACCCCTACGCTTACGAATTTTAACTGACCCTCAAGGTTGTCTGATGGAGAAGAAATAGAACTAGGCTTTATTGGTTTGCCTATCATTAACCCAGAAGTACCAGGGTCTAGTGCAACTTTATCGTAGACCGCAAGGCTTCTTGTTTCGAGAATGACAAAAATGTCTTTAACTTCATTCTCAGATAACTTATAATCCTCCTCAAATGTTTGAAACTCTGCAGAAGAGATGATTAGAGTAAAACTTTTGTCAGCGGGAACAACTAAACTAAACTTGCCATCTTCACCAACAGTAGTTCCTTTGTCTCCTTTTTTGATATACACATTTGCGTCTTTCGCAAAGTAGCCATTGATGTTTTTAACAGTACCAGTCACCGTAGCCGTTTGACCGAACATAGGAAGTAGAAATAACCCTAAAAATATTGCTAAAAGTGTTGACTTCAAAAATATACGAATGTTGTTGAGGTCAAAGAACGAAAAAAAAAGTGAAATAGTGTATTGAAATAACTGCTAGCGTTGATTTTTCACAAAAACGCTAAAGACCATAATTTCTAACACGAAAACGGAAACCTGTCTGAATGGCTATTTGTCTTTACTTTTGAAATCACCATCTTTCCAAGCCTTGATGAATTTTGCCCAAGCAATAGGGTTCAACAGATTGTTAGGTGGATATTGACCAGCATAATACAATTTACTTTGAACTTGCTTCATTTGCCAATTGAAATTCATTTGTCCGTTCATAGGGATTTGCTCTGCATAAGCAATCATCGCTTCATTGTTTAAGTTAGCTTCAGCACGTTTGTAATCGTCATTTGGAATGACCGTGTTTACGAATGCGTCTGCAAATTGCTCTTTACTTGGCCAAGGATAAATCTTTGCCTCCTTCAACATAATAGTATCTGGTTGCATGACCTGGATTAAACTATAATTATCGCCACTAATCAATGTGTCAGGAATGTGAAAATAAGAAGTCTTGTATCCGATTGAAGAAAACCTCACAGAATCACCAATATTAGCTACAAATGAAAAGTATCCGAAGTAATCCGATGTAGTTCCGGAGTGAGTGTTAATATCAATAATGTGGGCAAAAGGAACAGGGTTTACACTATCTGAAGAGACAATGACACCACTAAACTGTATAAGACCTTCATAATAAGAAGAGTCAGATTGGGAGAAACCCCTGCTTGAAATTAAAAGCAGAATAAAAAAAAGCGTATTTTTGAACCACATAGTTTTGAATTAACGAGAAATAGATTCTCATATTATTCAAATTTACTAACAAATATGTTACCATAAATTGATTTAGGTCATGAAAACAATAATTTTCAGTTTTTTAACACTAATTGCATACACAAGCGTAAATGCACAAATAACCATTTCGCATTATGATATGCCTGCTCCAAACAATGTTTTTATGTATCACAATACGGTAGATTTGGCGAGTGAAGATTTTTCACTTACCGGTGCGGCCTACAATTGGGATTATTCTTCGGCAACTTCAAGCGGGAATGACACATTAAATATCGTAGCGGTTGGTTCTACTCCATTTGCATATCAACTCTATTTTAATAACCCTTTTCAATATCCAGATTACCTTTCTGATTATGCAATTACTGGGCAAGATATAGATGCTTTTGGTCAAGTTTCAATTACAGAAAGGTTTAACTATTTCAAAGTAAATGGAAATTCCTTGGAAGTAACTGGTTTCGGAGCAAATGTGAATGGCATTCCTGCTTCCGTTAAGTACGATACTATTGACCAGCAATATCCGTTTTTAATGTCTTATAACATGACTCCGCATACTTCAAGTGGGTCATACATTTTGAGTGTGCCTACTTTTGGAACCTATGGACAATGGATACGAAGAGTGGTGGAAGCAGATGGGTGGGGTAGTCTAGCAACTCCAAACTATACTTATCCAGAAGTATTAAGAGTAAAGACAACTTTAGAACAAAGAGACACTGTGTTTGTGGATCAATTCTCAATAGGTCAAACAATTGATAGACCAACTGAAGTGATTTATGAGTGGTTTACTAACACAGACAACACACCTGTAATGAGTGTTTCTATGTCTGGAGGACAGGTTACTAACGTGAAGTATTTAGCGCCAATAGCTGCAGGTGTAGATGAAACAAGCCAAGATTTAAATATTGCAGCAATTGGAAATGGCGTCTTTGAAATTAAGAATTCGGCTAGCATTCAACAAATTAAAATATATAATATTGAAGGAAAAGAAGTCGTAAACGAAAGCCAGAACAAAAGTGTAATTAATTTAAGTAAAGAGCCGAAAGGAATGTATTTGATAAAAATTCAAATGAAAGACAAAACGACTTCAATTAATAAAGTAATAAGATAAAATCAGTTAGTAGAGATGGAAATGGTACAGTTGGGAATTGATGATTTTTCAATAGAAAACATTAATTATATTCTTCAAAAAGGGCTTAAGTTAGAATTAAGTAAAGCGTCTAAGGAAAAAGTGCAGAAGTGCAGAACTTACCTGAACGAAAAAATGAGTGACAAAGACGCAGTTTACTATGGTGTGAACACTGGTTTTGGATCTTTATGCAACACAAAAATATCTAACGAAGACTTGAGTAAGTTGCAAGAAAACCTAGTCAAGTCTCACGCTTGCGGATTAGGAGAGGAGGTAGATCCGGTAATTGTGAAAATAATGTTACTGCTCAAAATACAAGGGTTGTCTTATGGGCATTCTGGTGTTGCTGTTGAAACCATACAACGATTAATTGAATTTTACAATCACGATATTTTACCGGTTATTTATCAAGAAGGGTCATTAGGTGCTTCTGGAGATTTAGCCCCATTAGCTCATTTGAGTTTGCCATTATTGGGTTATGGATATGTGGACTTCAAAGGAGAACGCAGAAAATCATCTGATGTATTGACAGAAATGGGCTGGGAGCCAATAGTACTTCAAAGTAAGGAAGGACTAGCGCTTCTCAACGGCACTCAGTTTATGAGTGCTCATGGATGTTGGGCATTGATTCAAGCGAAGAAATTAAGCAATTTAGCAGATACGATTAGCGCATTGTCACTTGAAGCATTTGATGGCAGAAAAGATCCATTTACTCCTCAAGTTCATGAAGTAAGAGGCCATAATGGTCAGATTGAGACCGCTGCGAAAATGAGAGAGTTGCTTTCAGGCAGTAAACTAATTGAACAAGAAAAAGTAAATGTACAAGATCCGTATTCTTTTAGATGTATTCCACAAGTGCACGGAGCCTCTAAAGAGACCATCACTTTTGCAGAAAACATTTTTAATAAAGAAATAAATTCAGTTACAGACAACCCAACAATATTTCCAGACGATGATTTAATCGTCTCTGCTGGCAATTTTCATGGTCAACCGCTAGCATTAGCGGCCGATTATCTATGCATTGCAATTGCGGAGTTAGGAAGCATAAGTGAAAGAAGAATTTATAAATTAATAGGAGGAACGAGAAATCTTCCTTCGTTTTTGGTGGCCAAGCCCGGCCTTAATAGTGGGTTTATGATTGCTCAATATGCTATAGCTGCTGTTGCTAGTAAAAATAAAACACTGTGTGCACCAGCATCGGTAGATACAATTGATTCTTCGCAAGGACAGGAGGATCACGTTTCTATGGGAGCAAATGCTGTGGTTAAGTTAATTGAGGTGGTTAAAAACCTCGAAAAGATTTTGGCTGTAGAATTGATGACGGCTGCACAAGCGATTGAGTTTAGAGATGTAGAAAAAACCTCTCCTGTATTACTAGATTTGTATAAGGAGTTTAGAAAACACGTAGCGTTTATTGAAGAAGACGTAGTGATGCATGATGAGATGGAAAAAGCCATTTCGTTTTTGCAGGAGCTTTAGGGTTCAACATTCTGTCCAACACTAAAAAGAAGATGTAATTTAAGCTTTAACCGATGGTTTCCCTGATCAGTTTGGAGGTCCAAAAGGTAAGAAGTATATGATTAAAAATTTGAAAAACAAGTTTCTTCAGATTGCTAATTTGCCTATGCAAGACCAAAAAGTTGCCTTAGAGACACAGCTTTCAGAATGGAAAGAAGATAACTAACAAATGGATGATGTTTGTATAATTGTTGTAAGATTGTAACTTAGAGAAAAATTACCTCTTCTGATAAAGCTATATTTAATAATATCAACCTTGTTGTTGTCAATTTTCGTGACCGGTCAGCAGAATATGGACTCGCTCTGGTCTGTCTGGAATGACATTAAACGTCCAGATACCTCGCGGCTAAAAGCAATGTTGGATATTTCACAGAACGGTTTTCTATTTAGTAATCCTGATTCAGCTTATATGCTTGCTGGAAAAATGGAGTTATTGGCTAATGAGAAAAAGGAGAAGTCATATGAAGCTAAGGCAGTTAATGTGAAAGGAATAGCTTGTGCCATCACAGGAAAAACAAAAGAAGCTGTTACTCAGTGGGAAAAGAGTTATAAAATATCCAAAAGCATAGGTGACAAACTGGGAATGTCAGGTTCATATAACAATATCGGGAATATATATGCAGATAAAGGAGATTACAAATCTGCATTGGATTATTACAAAAAATCTCTTCAACTAAAAAGAGAAGTTGGAGATAGCTCCCTAGTTGCGGCTTCGTTAAATAACATTGGAATTATTTTCAAGGATATGAATGAGCATCAACAAGCCATTGATTACTATAAAATGGCATTGGCAATAGATGTGAAAAATGAGGACAAGAGAGGCATTGCCCCAACCCTTAATAATTTGGCAACATTATTCGATGAAATAGGTCAAATTGATACTGCTATGAAGTATTACCAGATGTCATTTGATTTATATACTGAAATTAATGAAATTGAAGGAGTAGCTAGGGTTTCTAATAATTTAGCAAGCGTATATTTAGAGATGAAAGATTTTGAAAAGGCAAAGGAACTTTTTTTGTCTGCTTTATCTATATCTAAAAAAGGTGGATTCGTAGAACACGAAGCACGCGCTTTAAGAGGTCTTGGCGTAGTTGCTCAAAACTATGGAGATAACCCCATGGCTTTGAAATATTATGAATCATCGTTGATGGTAGCTAAGGGCGCAGGGGTTTTGGAAGAGGTCCAAAAGGCTGCTGAACTTGCGTGGCTATTATATAAAGATAAAGGCCAGTATAAAAAATCGTTAGAGGCATTTGAACAATTCATTACCGCTAAAGATAGTATCGAAAGCGAACAGAATCATAAAGCAGTTATTCAACAAGAGTTTCAGTATAAGTATGAGAAGAAAGCTGCTGCAGATTCGATTAAAGCAATGGAAGAAGCTAAAGTACAAGACGCTTTATTGACTGCTGAAAAAGCCGAAACAGAAAAGCAAAAAATAGAGGCCAAACAGCAGGAACAGCAAAAGTTATATTTGTTTGCTGGCTTAATATTGGCATTATTATTCGGAGGGTTTATCTTCAATCGTTTTCGAGTTACTAGTAAGCAAAAAATAATTATAGAAGATCAAAAGCATGAAGTAGAAAAACAAAAAAACACTGTAGAAGTCACATTAAAGGAATTAGAATCTACACATATCAAACTAGAGTCCACCCACGAGCAATTAGAAGAATCTCACAAAGAAATAACTGATTCCATTAACTACGCAGAACGGATCCAAAGAAGTTTCTTGGCAACCAAGGAAACGCTGGACGAAAACCTAAAAGACTACTTCGTTTTCTTCAAACCAAAGGAAGCAGTAAGTGGAGATTTCTATTGGGCAGCACAATTAAATAATAATAATTTTGCTTTCACAGTTGCCGATAGTACAGGACATGGAGTGCCTGGAGCAATTATGTCTTTATTGAATATCACCAGTTTGGAAAAGTCTATTGAGACAGAAACTGAACCTCACAAAATTCTAAACAAAACAAGAGAAATCATTGTCAACCGCCTAAGTAAAGACGGAAGTGAACACGGAGGTAAAGATGGAATGGATTGTAACCTAATGGTTCTTAATCAAGATAAATCTGTTTTGACTTTTGCATCTGCCAACAATACAATTGTTATCATTCGAGAAGGGGAAATACTAGAATATAAAGGCGACAAGATGCCTGTTGGAAAACACGATAAAGATACTGAGTCATTCACATTGCATTCTGTACAACTGCAAAAAGGAGATGTGATTTATGCTTTGACGGATGGCTTCCCAGATCAATTTGGAGGCCCAAAAGGTAAGAAGTACATGATCAAGAATTTGAAGAATAAGTTTCTTCAAATAGCGAATATGCCTATGCCAGAGCAAGAAGCTACATTGGAAAAGGAATTTTCAACCTGGATGGAAGACAACGAGCAGATTGATGATGTTTGTATAATTGGAGTTAGGGTGTGAAACATTTAATTTACATAATACTTTTGGTACTGACCAGTCAGGGTTATTTTGCTCAACTTACACCTGAACAAGAACATCAGGTAGACTCACTACAAAAAATAATTCAAAGCGCTAAACACGATACTGTTTTAACTAATGCTTGGATGGCATGGGATAACATTATCTATATTTCAGACCCTGATTTAGACCTGGTGCTTAACCAAAAAGCAGACAGTTTATCCTCTCTAAATCTTAAAAAGGACCTAGACAAACAAACAAAATTGGCTTTTCTAAAGACAAAGGGGAATGCATTAAACAATATTGGAACAATTTATAAAGACCGAGGCGATTATGACAAAGCTATCGAATTCCAAACTGAGAGCAAGAAAATACTAGAGGAAATTGGGGACAAAAAAGGAGTGGCATTATCATTAAATAGTTTTGGAAATATTTACAGTGACCTTGGTGATTATAACAAAGCCATTCAATACTATACTGAATGTCAGAAAATATCAGAGGAAATCCATAATAAAGAGGGTATGGCTTCTTCATTTAATAATATTGGACTGATCTATTATGAACAAGGTAATTATGCCAAATCTATTGTCCTTTACACCAAAAGCTTAAAAATATCCGAGGAAATCGGAGACAAAGAAGGCATCGCTATATCCTTAAATAACATTGGAAGTATTCATAGAGAACAAGGCGATTATACTAAAGCTATTGAATACTATTCTAAAAGCATTAAAATAGAAGAAGAACTTGGGAACAGTTATGGCATCGCTTACTCTATTAATAATATTGGACTCATTTATGCCGACCAGGGTGATTATGCTAGTGCGATTGAGGCCTACAACAAAAGTTTGAAAATACTCAAGGAAATAGGATATGATTTTGGAATCGCTTACTCCTTAAATAATATTGGGAATGTCTACAGAGCAAAAAACGATTATGCTAAAGCCATAGAATATTATTCAAAAAGCCTAGAAATAAAAAAGAAACTAGGGGACAAAAAAGGCATCGCAAATTCTTTAAATAATATTGGGAACATCTATTACTTTTTGGGTGACTATGCCAAAGCCTTTGATTACAGTTCGAGCTCACTTTTGACAGCACAGGAAGTAGGGGCCGCGATTGTAACAAGAGATGCCGCTTATAACCTCTGGGAAGTAAACAAAAAAATGGGACACTATAAAGAAGGACTTGATATGTATGAGTTGTACATTGCAATTAGAGACAGTCTTGAAGGTGAAGAAAACCTAAAAGAAACCATACGGCAAGAGTATAAATATGAATATGAAAAACAAGTTACAGCAGACAGTATTGTAAATATTGAAGCAGAGAAAGTTCATCTTGCCAATTTGAAGGCAGAAAAAGCATTAGGAGAAAAGCAGAAAACAGAAATTGCCGCACAGAAAAGACAAAACATCTATCTTTTTGTAGGTCTTGGGTTAGTTGCTCTTTTTGGGTTCTTTATGTATAATAGATTTAAAGTAACCCATAGGCAAAAGTTGATTATTGAAGATCAAAAAGCAGAAGTAGAAGCACAAAAAATAACCATTGAAAAGACACTTCAAGAACTGGAAACCACACATGTTAAATTAGAATCTAACCACGAACAACTGGAAGAATCACACAAAGAAATAACAGACTCCATCAATTATGCTGAACGAATACAAAGAAGCTTCTTGGCCAGCAAGGAAACGCTAGATGAAAATCTAAAAGACTACTTCGTTTTCTTCAAACCAAAAGAAGCCGTGAGTGGAGACTTTTACTGGGCAGCGCAGTTGAATGATAACAACTTTGCTTTTACTGTTGCCGATAGTACTGGACACGGAGTTCCCGGAGCGATTATGTCTTTGTTAAATATTACTAGTTTGGAAAAGTCGGTAGAAACGGAAGTTGAACCCCACAAGATTCTTAACAAAACAAGAGAAATCATTGTCAACCGTTTAAGTAAAGACGGAAGCGAGCATGGTGGAAAAGATGGTATGGACTGTAACTTGATGGTGTTAAATAAAGACAAGTCTGTTTTGACTTTTGCTTCTGCCAACAATACAATTGTTATCATTCGAGAAGGGGAAATTTTAGAATACAAAGGAGATAAAATGCCTGTTGGAAAACATGATAAAGATACGGAGTCATTCACATTACATTCTGTACAACTGCAAAAAGAAGATGTAATTTACGCTTTAACAGATGGCTTCCCAGATCAATTTGGGGGCCCAAAAGGTAAGAAGTACATGATCAAGAATTTGAAAAATAAGTTTCTTCAGATTGCTAGTATGCCAATGAAAGATCAGGAAATTGCTTTGGAACAAGAGTTTTCAACCTGGAAGGAAGATAATGAGCAGATAGATGATGTTTGTATTATTGGGGTTAGGGTCTAGTTAGTAGGTTCGTTTATATGCCTTTTTCTTATCTATTCCATTATTCAGAAAATCAGAAGTTTTGTAATGCAAAATGGTTAATCTAAAATAGAGCCCGTTTTGTTTCCAACCATCTTGCTGCAAGGCCATTTGATTGTTTTTGTTGAGGTCTAAATGATAGTAGACGTCATAAAAATAACTCCAAGCTACCCGACTTTTGTGTCCTCCACTATAAGCAGGTCTAAAACCTACACCCAGATTAAGACCGTGATTATTTTGTTTGTCGAAATCGAAGGTGGACACTTGACGTAGCATTAAACTGTATTTATAATCAAACAAAACCTTCAGGAGCAGATGCCAACACTCACCTTTGCTGGATTTTCCAAGACTAATATCCCAAATGGGAATTTTAGAATTTAATGATAATCCTAAATTATTGGAAACGTTCAGTATTTCATTACTTAAGGAGTCAAATCCGTAAGATTCAGATTGATATCCAAAACTAACTTCTGGAAATATTAATTCTCTAAAACTAGTGGTAATACCCCCGTTAAAACCAAAGCCACTTCCCACAGGTGAGTTTTTTACAATTCCAGCGTTCAAAGAAACACCAACATTTCCTCCTGAAACCTCATGTAATTGAGAGTAAAAGGGCGCTGATAGAAAAAATGCTATAATTAAAAGTTTGATTTTCATATTGGGTGATATAATTGAAATAAATCTTGAGACGATGCACTAATATAATAGATATCCAACTCTTATTGAAAGATTTGGTACACCAAATTAAGAAAACTACCTTTGCCGACTCAAAAAAATAGCAATGGTAGATTTGATAAAAAAGGAAACACAAAATGTGAAAGATGATATGCTTTCCGGCTTAACTGTAGCATTGGCTTTGGTTCCTGAGGCGGTAGCGTTTGCGTTTGTGGCTAATATTGATCCAATAATTGGACTATATGGTGCTTTTATGATGGGCTTAATCACTGCTATATTTGGAGGAAGACCAGGTATGATTTCCGGAGCTACAGGAGCATTAGCAGTTGTAATGGTTGGGTTAGTGAAAGTGGCTGGTGAGAAGTTTCCAGAGGTGGAAAATGCTGGATTACAGTTTCTCTTTGCTACGCTGATTTTAATGGGAGTTATTCAAATATTAGCGGGCGTATTTAAATTAGGAAAATTTGTAAGACTAATCCCTCATCCTGTTATGATGGGATTTGTAAATGGTTTAGCGATAGTTATCGGTATGTCACAGTTAGGAATGTTCAAAGAAGGGGAAGACTTTTTAACTGGTCAGAACTTGATGATTATGATTGGACTAGTAGGAATGACTATGGGGATTATGTATGGACTTCCTAAATTGACTAAAAAGATTCCTGCCGGGTTAGTCGCTATTTTGGCCATTTCAGCAGTAGTTATTTTTGGAAATATAGAGACTCAAACGGTTAATAGTTTTATTGCTAATAAAGAAGTCACACAAAAGATTAATAAACTAGAAACGGCAGGGACATTAGGAGAACTTAAGGCAACAATTAATGCGGACACTACTCAAGTTACGGAGGCAATGATTTTTGACCTCGTGATGAGCACACATGAGAGCAAAGGAATTCAAGGAGAATTACCAAAATTTGCTACACCTACGATTCCTTTTAATTGGGAGTCTTTACTGTTTATATTTCCTTATGCGTTGATATTAGCAGCCATTGGATTAATAGAATCCTTAATGACTTTACAACTTATTGATGAGTTGACAGACACCAAAGGAAAAGGAAACAGAGAATGCATTGCGCAAGGAGGCGCTAATATAGTGAATGGTTTCTTCGGAGGAATGGGAGGATGTGCTATGATTGGCCAGTCTATTATTAACGTAAATTCTGGAGGAAAAGGAAGGCTGTCTGGAGTTACAGCAGCACTTGCTTTATTGGTGTTTATTTTGTTTTTGTCAGAATACATTGGAATGGTTCCAATTGCGGCATTAGTAGGGGTAATGTTTATGGTAGTTATTGGAACTTTTGCTTGGTCTAGTTTTAGAATATTAGGCAAAATTCCTATGACAGATGCTTTTGTCTTGATATTAGTTTCTGCCCTTACCGTAATCTTTGATTTGGCAATTGCGGTGGTTGCAGGTGTAATTGTTTCGGCACTAGCGTTTGCATGGAAGAACGCTAAAATGATTAGAGCGAGAAAGACTGTTCAGGAAGATGGAAGTAAGTTATATGAAATTTTTGGCCCATTATTTTTTGGATCCATCACTGCTTTCAATGAAAAATTTGACATAAACAATGACCCTAAAAAAGTCGTAATAGATTTCTTGGAGTCAAAAGTTTCTGATCATTCCGGAATTGAAGCGTTAACCGTGCTAGTGGAGAAATATCAAAAAGCAGATAAAGAAATTGTATTAAAGCACTTAAGTGCAGATTGTCAAGCAATGCTGAAAAAATCAAGCCCTTTGTTTGAATCGGTAATCGAAGCAAATATAGACGACCCAAGATATTTTGTTTTAGCAGAAGAATGATTCTTATTATTAAAATCTACTATACCTTTGCAGTAACATGAAAAGAGTAGTTGTAGGATTATCAGGTGGTGTTGACAGTAGTGTCGCAGCACATTTATTGATTGAACAAGGTTATGAGGTTATTGCTTTGTTTATGCGAAATTGGGTAGATGATTCTGTAATTATCAGTGAAGAGTGCCCTTGGATTGATGATGCTAATGATGCTTTGGATGTTGCGGAAATGCTTGGCATTCCTTTTCAGGTAATTGATTTTAGTAAGGAGTATAAAGAGAGAATTGTAGACTATATGTTTGCAGAATACTCAGCAGGTAGAACTCCTAATCCCGATATACTTTGCAATAGAGAAGTAAAATTTGATATATTTCTCAAAAAAGCACTTTCATTGGGAGCAGATTACGTGGCTACTGGTCATTATTGTCAAAAAAAGACTTTTGAAAAGGACGGAAAGGAAATTCACAGATTAATTACTGGTGCTGACCCAGGAAAAGACCAAAGTTATTTTTTGTGTCAGTTAAATCAGGAGCAGTTATCCAAAGCGCTCTTTCCAATCGGACATCTGCAAAAATCTGAAGTAAGAGAAATTGCAAGTAAAATAGGATTGAACACTGCAGAGAAAAAAGACTCCCAAGGATTGTGTTTTATCGGGAAAGTTAAGTTGCCGGTGTTTCTTCAACAACAACTGAAGCCAAAAGATGGAGACATAATTGAATTGCCAGATAACTTACCGGAATTTGAATACCAAAATGAATCTTTAGTGGAACTCACAAAAACCTTTGAGTTGAGAAGAGACATGGGCATTGTCGTAGGTCAGCATAACGGAGCCCATTACTATACTATTGGTCAAAGAAAAGGGTTGCAAGTTGGAGGAAAACCTTTGCCTGTATTTGTGGTGGGTACAGACACAAAAGAAAACATTGTGTATGTAGGACAAGGTGATCATCACAAAGCAGTGAATAGAAAAGTACTTTGCGTGAAGAATGAAGATGTTCACTGGATTCGCGAAGACCTCCGAATGAATACAGGAGAAACAAGGGCTTACATGGGAAGGATTAGATACCGTCAAGCATTATCACCCATGACGCTTTATATGGAAGCAGATGGCCTTTATGTGGTGTTTGACGAAATGCAACGAGGAGTTACTCCGGGTCAATTTATCGCTTGGTATCTAGATGGCGAACAGCTGGGCTCAGGAGTTATAAATTAGAGCAGTCTAATTTTACATAGATTCATTAATCAATTGCTTAAGAATTAAATAACTAAAGCCCAAGTACTAAAAGCGCAAAGCGCGG
>CAJYBK010000020.1 GCA_913064955.1 uncultured Flavobacteriales bacterium | reverse complement strand
AGAGATCCGAATAAGCGCCAGGTTGAACCCCCAAATATTCATCCCGGACCTCATGGAAGTTGTTTTCGGATATGAGTGTTGGTGGGCCCGGATTGAGGATGAAAAAGAACTCAGGCAGATAACAGACGGTGACATTAATAATGTCTGGTATGTCAGAGCCATGAAAGAGATGGCCCCAGAACCACCCAAAGACCCCGAAGAACCCCCCAAAGAGCCCCCAGCACCAACAAAACCAGAATAATGTCACAACAATAATACGGATGCAATGAGAGACTACTGGACCTAAATGTATCCGCTAATCACTGTTTAGAGTAAATTAACTCCCGCTTACAAAGCGGGAAAGCATGACTAAGTGTATGCAAAAAATAAAATATGAGGTAGAAGTATTATGGAAGAAAAAAAATCAGATAAAATTAACCCTATTGATCCGGATCATATTACAGAAGAGCCGGGTACTTTGTCTTATGGACATCACAGAGGGAGTATGCCTGTTGTCCCAACTAAGCAAGGTGAACTGAAAGGTCGTGCTTTGTCGGCAATGGAGCACCAAACAGATATTCAGTTGTTGCAAATTAAGGAACAGATGGAACTTTTGGCACAGCAAGCAAATAAAATTCAAGATAGAGTAGAGGTCTCCAGTCAAATCTATGGTGCTGAAATGCGTTTCGAGCCTTTAATTAATCATATCTATCATTTATATCAAAAATCTGAAGGTACTCATTTACTTTCAATGATTTCACCGTCTGATTGGGGGAAACGAGGATGTCCTTATACATTTGTGGCTACGGTACGGTTGTTGGCAGATCACACGTGGGACATTGTGGATTAAAATCCTTGTCTTCTTAAGAAAGTTATGAGTGTATTTTAAAGGAAAGTAATTAATCCACTGCTTCAACACCTCTAATTTGAGGTGCTGAGTTTTTTAAAGCCTCTTCAAGTCCTGCTTTCAAAGTCATAGCGCTCATGTTGCATGTTTTACACGCACCAAGTAGCTTTACTCTTACAATGTTGTCAGCAGTTATTTCTACTAATTCCATATCACCGCCATCACTTTTTAGGTAAGGTCTTAATTGCTCAAGAGCAGTGTGCACTTTATCATGTAAAATTTCTGAAGTCATAATAGTAACTTATGTTGAGCACTTAGGTTGACCGTACTCCACAGGTACAACTTCTGTTGGAGCTAGTTTTTCGTTTCTTATATCTATCTGAGCAATGATATTTCGAGTCATTTCTTCAAAAGCAACAGATGTTGGAGTGTTGTCTTGTAAAATTGCAGGTCTTCCTGCGTCTCCACTTTCCCTAATACTTTGTACAAGTGGAATCTGCGCTAGTAATGGAACGTCCATTTGGGTTGCAAGATTCTTAGCGCCTTCGTTTCCGAATATAAAATATTTATTGTCAGGTAATTCTTCTGGAGTAAACCACGCCATGTTTTCTATGATACCTAAAACAGGGACGTTAATAGTATCCATTTGAAACATGTTGATTCCTTTTCTAGCATCAGCTAGAGCAATGTTTTGAGGTGTGCTAACAATAACTGCACCTGTAATTGGTAAACTTTGAACTAATGACAAGTGAATATCACCTGTTCCTGGAGGTAAATCCAAAACCATATAATCTAGTTCGCCCCATTCTGCATCAAATACCATTTGAGTTAATGCTTTGGTGGCCATTGGACCTCTCCAAATAACCGCTTGATTTACGTCAGCAAAAAAGCCAATCGACAGTAGTTTTACTCCGTAACTCTCTACTGGAACAATCAATTGCTTGCCGTCCACATTTTTACCTAGTGGTTTTTCATGTTGAACGTCAAACATAAGAGGTTGTGATGGACCATAAATATCGGCATCAACTAAGCCCACTTTATATCCTAATTTGGCTAATCCAATAGCAAGGTTAGCAGTAACCGTAGATTTACCTACGCCTCCTTTACCACTTGCTACCGCAATGATGTTTTTGACACCTTTCATTTTGGTTTGGTTGGTCTCTGCCTTTTTCATAGCAATTACCTCACAAGAAACTTTTACATCTTTGCCAACCACTCTTTCAATTGCAAATTCACACGCTTCTTGCATTCTATTTCTAGCATGCATTGCCGCGTTTTGAACTGCAACTTTAAAAGTAACTTCAGTTTCGGTGATTTTCATATCACTCACTAATCCTAAAGAAACAATATCTTTTTTTAAATCCGGCTCAACAACTTTGCTGAGCGCATCAATAACTTCGTCTGTGCTAAATTTTGCCATAGTATATAAGTACCCTGCAAAGATACCAAATAATATTTGAAAACGCCCTTTTTAAAAAGTTGCACAATATTTGTATATTTGTTAGAACATTAAATGAAAAACAAAATGAAAAAATCTATTTACATTGCCGGTGTTCTTGCATTTGCGCTAGTTGGAATGTCTTTTATGACAAATAAAACTGTAAGAACATATAATACCGAAGTCATTGATTCTGTATATAAAACTGAACTATCTGAACTAACACAGGAGGAAAAACAAGATGCTTTTGAGTATTTTGCTGCAACAGGCGACTGTTCCTTCAAAGGAATTAAATTGTATGGAAAAGTGCAATTTGTAACCTCATTTCCGGATATTAAAATACAATATGTAACTTCATTTCCAGACATCAAAGTTAAGAATGTAACTTCTTTCCCTGATGATTGTGGTGAATGGCAAACCGTAACTTCTTTCCCAGATTTTAAAGTTCAGGTAGTAACATCATTCCCAGATTTGAAAGTGCAAATGGTAGAGTCGTTTCCTGGAATGAACTAAAATCTTTCTATAAAAAGTTTTAAAAGACCTTGAGCGATGCTTGAGGTCTTTTTTGTTTTTTTTAGTAGATTTAATTATTAATTTAATTAAAGGTTTATGAAAAACTTAACAAAAGTTTTATTGTTTTTAATTGTGCTTTTTTCTTTGAATTTTTGCTCAAATACCGAAAGTTCGGCTGTTGAAAAAGATAAAAAGTTTGGATTAGTTTTTAAATGCAATACACTTAATGAACTGGATTCATTAAAAATTAACTACGAATTTAAAGGAGAAAAAAAAGAACTTTACATTACTTCAGAATCTGCAGATTTTTTTAAAGATTCACTTTTTATTATATCTGATTTAGAGTCGATTCATTCAGAAAGTGTGTTAGTCATTAATTATTACAAAGAAGGAATTGAGTATGAAACTAAGTATTCAAGTTTTACAGTCTCTGAAGTGGAAAAACCAGGGGGATTAGTTAATCGATTAAATAGTTATATGATTAAAAATAAAGAGGTGTTCTCTGAGTTTTTAGTTGTTGAATGATTCACTTTTTTCTTTTAATATTTATTAATTTTACCGCATTAATAAAATAACCCTTTGTTTAAATACAAGCAATTTACTATTCGAGATGAGCATACTGCGATGAAAGTAGGTACGGATGGTACATTGCTAGGTTGTTGGGTGGATGTACATGATGCAATGAATATATTGGATATTGGTGCAGGCACAGGTGTGATTGGTATCATGTGTGCTCAGAAGAATTTGGGTTGTTCGATAACTTCATTGGAGATAGATGATCAAGCAATAATAGATGCGCAGTTTAATATTGATAATCTGCCATCATCATGGAGAAATAGAATGCACTTGATTCATGATAGTTTAGAGAACTTTGCCCCTAAAATAAAATTCGATGTAATTGTTTCTAATCCTCCATTTTTTGAGAAAAGCCAAGAGAATATTGATGTTTCTAAGGCTAAGGCAAGACACACCTCTTCTTTGCATTATACGCAGATTTTTGATTTTGCAGCTAAACACTTAAGTGATACGGGTAGTTTATCATTGATTTTGCCATTTGAAAATGGACAAGAAGCTATAGATGTTTGCCGTAAATATAATTTGCATGTTCAGAGGTTGTGTGAGGTTAAGCCAGTCCCGCAAAAGCCTCCTCATAGGTTGCTGCTTTCATTTGGAAAAAAGGAGTCGGAAGTAGAAAAAACTTTTCTGACGATTGAAACAGGAGTGAAAAGACATGAGTATACAGCCGATTATAAATCGCTTGGGAAAGAATTTTACCTTTATTTCTAAAATATGACCTTTCAATAATTTGTATGTTTTTGTTTCAAAATGTACCCAAATAATTACGTATCTTAGGGTTAATTAGTACCTTTGTTCTATAAGAAGGATGGAGGGGTGAAATGCTAACAGTTATTGTTTCAACCTGTATAATTTAAAGGCCATGAGAATTCCACAGTTTACCAAGATTAATAGACATAGAAGTTTTGATTATACTCCAATGTATTATAATCCAGAAAAGGAAGATTTGGATAACCGTGTAAAAGCCATTAAAGCACAAATGGAGGAAAATTCAGAATCATCGGATGCTGATCGAGAAGCAAGGTTAAGGGCTCAGTTTAAACAAAACTCTTCTTCACTTTCTTATAAGTCAAAAAACATGAGTAGTACAATTAGAATGATTATTATCCTGGGACTAGTTCTATACCTTGGATATGTGGTGTTTTCTAATTTAGATGGTTTTATGGCTAAGTTGTTGAATTAAACTGAACTTCTTATTTCTCTATGCCAGATATAATTAAACTTCTTTCGGATAAAATTGCCAATCAAATTGCGGCTGGAGAAGTTATTCAAAGACCCGCTTCCGCAATAAAAGAATTACTTGAGAACGCAATTGATGCCGGTGCTACCAAAATTGATGTCGTCATAAAAGACGCGGGAAGAACATTGATTCAGGTAATTGACAATGGTTGTGGTATGACCGAAACGGATGCCAGATTGTCGTTTGAAAGACATGCTACTTCTAAAATCACTTCTGCGGATGATTTATTCAATATTAAGACAAAAGGATTTAGGGGAGAAGCATTAGCTTCTATAGCAGCTATTGCTCAAGTGGAACTAAAAACGAGAAACCATGATGCCGATCTAGGAACAAGCATCAAGATTGAAGGAAGTAAAGTTATTTCTCAAACTCATGTCAGTTGTCCCGTTGGGTCTAATTTTAGTATCAAGAATTTATATTTTAATGTTCCAGCAAGACGAAACTTTCTAAAGTCTAATGCTATTGAAACTAAACATATCATAGATGAAATTGAAAGGGTAGCATTGCCTCATCCTGAAGTGCATTTTACATTTCATCACAATGGAAATGAAGTTTTTAACTTACCATCAGGGAATATACGCCAACGAGTTATCGGTGTTTTCGGAAAGAAGTACAATGAGCGTTTAGTACCAGTTGAAGAAGAGACTACTATCGTAAATGTTACAGGGTATGTGTTGAAACCTGAGTTTTGTAAAAGAAGTAGGGGAGAACAATTTTTCTTCGTCAACAAAAGATTTATTAAGAATAATTACTTGAATCATGCTGTAACTAGAGCTTATAATGAATTGCTTAAAAAAGAGCAGTTTCCTACCTACTTTTTATTTTTAGAAGTAGATCCTGCCAAAATTGACATCAATATTCACCCTACTAAGACAGAAGTTAAGTTTGAAGATGAAAAACACATGTACGCTATTATCAATAGTGCGGTCCATAATTCATTGGGTAAGTTTAATATTGCACCATCCATCGATTTTAATCAGGAGAACGCTTTTAATGTGCCTCCTATTCCTAAGAATAAGGAGATTTTGGAGCCTACGATCAATGTTAATACAAATTTCAATCCTTTTAAAACGGACAACGAGAAGTCTGTTTCGAGTAATCATTCATCAGCAAATAATCCATCAAGAAATTATAAAATTGACCTTTCTCAAAGTCAGGTAGAAGCCAATTTAGATTTGCTTTCCAAAACTGCTTGGGATTCGGAACAAATTCAAATGTCTGCCAATTTTACAGACAATGAACCATTGGAACGAAATTCGCAAAAGGATAATCAAGGTTATGAAAATAGTAAGACCTCTCAGTTACATGGTAAGTACATTCTTACCCAGGTAAGTAGAAGTTTAATATTGATTGACCAGCATCGTGCTCATAGGCAAATTTTGATGGAGCGCTTTGTGAAAATGATGGCAATGGATGAGGTTTTGTCACAAAAAATACTTTTTCCGCGGACCATTGAGATGGAAACTAGTGATTATGCTTTGATGCTTGAGTTGCTGCCTGAGATTAAAGCCTTAGGTTTTGATATTGAAAATATGGGTAAGAATGTTTTCTCTGTGAATGGATTGCCAGTAGGTGTGAAGGAGGAGAATGTGAAAGGGATTTTGGAAGACTTCATAGAGCAATGTAAAAACAATAGCGATGACCTGAAAACTAACCATAAAGCCCAATTAGCTTGGAATTTAGCTAAGAGTAGTGGAATAAAAAGTGGTAAGAAATTGACTATTGAAGAGATGAGCACCTTGATTGATGAGTTGTTTGCTTGTGAAAGCAGTCAGTACGATTACAAGGGAAATAAAATTGTAGTTACCATGAGTGAGGATGAGATTGATGAAAAATTTGGAAAATAATGTTTGAACAACTGTTTAGAAATATGACCCCAGTGGTCAAGAATTTGCTAATAATAAATGTGATTGTTTACATAGCACAATTTGCGATACCATGGGTAGATGCAAATTTGGCGATGTATCCATTTCAATCAGAGGCGTTTAAGCCTATTCAGATTGTATCGCATTTCTTCATGCATAGTACCCATTCAATTATGCATATTGTGTTTAACATGTTTGCAGTGGTGATGTTCGGAACAACCTTGGAAAGGGTATGGGGAGCAAAGAGATTCTTAACCTTTTATTTAGTTTCCGCATTTGGGGCAACCTTTTTGTATTCTATTGTTGGGTATTTAAGAATAAAGGGGTTAATGGCAGACATGTCTCCAGAGGATGTGAATTTGGTTTTATTAAATGGTAGAGATGCCATTTTGGAAGGGAAGAATTTTGTTCAATTTGACATGGCACAGTTAAATGGAATGTTGAACACTCCAGTAGTTGGTGCTTCGGGTGCAGTTTTTGGATTATTGGCTGGGTATGCTTATTTATTTCCTAATACAGAATTAATGCTATTGTTCCCGCCTATTCCAATAAAGGCAAAGTATTTTGTAATCGGTTATGCAGCATTGGAATTATATCAAGGTTTTGCCAATAACCCATATGATAATGTGGCTCACTTTGCTCATTTAGGAGGTGCTTTATTTGGGTTTATCTTGGTTTATTTTTGGCAAAAGAATAAAAACACTTTCTATTAATAATGAACTTTAACGAGATCATAGAAAACTTAAAGCGTCAGTTTCAGGCGGGTGGAATGTATATCAAATTGATTTACATCAACGTAGCTGTTTTTCTTGTCACTAGCATTGTAGGTTTGGTTGGTGCACTTATGAAGATGCCAGAACTGCATGCATTAGTTGAGTTCAATTTGGGTGCGGCAACAGATTTAAATGTACTTGTAACTAAACCTTGGACGATTGTAACTTATATGTTTGCTCATGGAGATGTATGGCACATTCTAATGAATATGTTATTGTTATTTTTCTTTGGTAAGCAAATTGAGGCATATTTGGGAAGCAAAAAAGTATTGAGTTTATATGTTCTTGGTGCTTTGTCAGGTTTGGTTTTGCAAATCTTGGCTAAGAATTTATTTCCACTCTTTCAAGATATGCCACACAATCTTATCGTAGGAGCTTCCGGAGGTGTCTTCGCGTTGATGGTGGCATTGGCAACATACGCCCCAAGATTAGAAGTTAATCTGTTTGGTGTCTTTCCTGTGAAGTTAATGTGGTTAGTAGGAGGTTACTTTTTAATGGAGTTGTTTCAGGTAGATCAAGTGTCAAATGTGGCACATTTCACACATGTAGGAGGAGGTTTATATGGTTTTTTAATGATTAAGCAATATCAAAAGGGTAAAGATATTTCAACTTGGTTTGATAATATGATGACTTTCTTTGTAGGTGTATTCAAGCCTGGTCAGCGTAAACCAAAAATGAAGGTGAAGTACTCTAAATTTAGAGATAAAACAACTGACAGTAAACCAAAGCCGCCAAAAGATGATATTGACTTTAATGCTCAGAAAGTAGAACGACAGAAAAAGTTAGATGCCATTTTAGACAAGATAAAAGTGAAAGGTTATGACGGTCTTTCCAAAAGTGAGAAAGAATTTCTTGCTAAATTTTAGATATTCGTAATGTGAAAAAATGGATTTCTACCATATTCAAAGGCCTCAATTGGTGGAATAAATCTGTTTTGCTCTCGAACCTATTGGCTGTTGTGATATTAATAGGTAGTTCCTTAACCTCTTATGTTCCTCCTAGATATAGTGTCTTCATATCTATCCTAGGGTTGTTGTTTCCTGTTTGGGTGTTTCTAAATGTGTTTTTTATTCTTTATTGGGCCATTCTCAGAAAGTGGCACTTTAGTTTTTCAATGTTTGCACTTATTTTTTGTATGTTGCCATTGTCTCGTTTTGTTCAAGTAACCTTATGGCAGCCAAAAATGGAACCAAGTGAATCATTTAAAATAATGAGTTACAACGTGCGTGTATTTGATTTGTATAATTGGTCGAGCAACGTGCAAACTAAAAATAAAATTTTAAGTTTCATTCAAGAAGCGCAACCAGATGTGATTTGTTTTCAGGAATATTACAGAGGAGAGAAGATACATTTCTCTGTGAATGATACGTTGAAACAGCTGCTAGATTTAGAATATATTCAAGAGCATATTACAGTTATACGGAATGAACGTAAAGGACCTGGTAAAAGTCATTTTGGGTCGGCTATTTTTAGTAAATATCCCATTGTTTATCATGAGGAGCATGCTTTTGAAAATGATAAAAACAATCATTTTTCGTTCGTGGATATTGTGAAGGAAAAAGACACTATAAGAGTTTTTAATGCACACATCGGCTCAATGAGACTGCAAAATGCCGACTATAAATTAATCGGAGGAGACGACAATAAAAGATGGGCTTACCAGAAGCAATCAAAGGAAGACTTATTGGCCAGACTAAGTATTGCATTCACAAAAAGAGCAGCTCAGACAACAACCTTGCTTTCCTATGTCGAGGACTCTCCATATCCTGTTGTGCTATGTACCGATTTAAACGACACTCCAAACTCCTATGCATATAACAAATTAGCGAAGAAATTAATAGACGCCTTCGTTATATCTGGAAATGGAATTGGCAGCACATACGTTGGTGATAATTATTTCAATAGAGTTTTTCCAGTTAATAGAATAGATTACATCATGCACGATGATGCTTTTAAGTCTGCTAATTTCACCACGCACCAACAAAAACTATCTGATCACAATGCGATTACTTGTGACCTCCAGTTAAAATAAGTTATCTACCTAATACAAAAATACAAGGCTTTTTAGATAAGTTTGGAATTTGGTTACTCCAATCCCTAATGGTTCTCGTTGTTATTTTTTCTGAAGGCAATGTAATGTCCGATGCAATGCATAATTTGGTTTCAGGATTACAAGTAGATAATAGATCCATTAATAGTGCTTGACTTCTAAAAGGAGTATCCATAAATAATTGAGTGAATCCTCCAATCGCTAATCTTTCTAAGTGAAGAATCTCTTTTTGCCTTCCTGATTTATCCTTGTTTAAGTATCCATTAAAGGCAAATTTCTGACCATTGAAACCGCTAGAAATCAATGCAAGTAAAATTGAAGAAGGACCAACTAATGGAACTACCTGAATTTTCTTTTCATGCGCAATTCTAACTGCTTCACTACCTGGGTCCGCAATGCCTGGACAGCCCGCTTCAGATATTACACCCACATCATTTCCTGCCAAACAGGGTTTAAGATAATCAGCGTAATCATAGGCATTGGAATGTTTACCTATTTCAAAGAAAGTTAATTCATCAATGTCAACTTCACGACTAATTTTTTTCAAGAATCTACGCGTAGTTTTTATGTTTTCAACTATGAAAAATTTTAACCCTAATATTAAATCCTGAGTTGGTTTAGGGATAACTTCATCAATACCACTATCTCCGAGTGTCATCGGTAATAAATATAACTTTCCTTTCATTTAAATTGCTTTTGTCTTTAACTGATTGACGATTTTATCACACGCTAAGTCTAACATTTGGTATACTTTTTCGAAACCATCACTATCTCCAAAATACGGGTCTGGAACAGAAATATTTTTACCTGGTTCCACCTCATTCATAATCATTTTTACTTTGGATATTTCTTCGGGCGAATTGCATAGTGCTACGACATTGTTATAGTTGGAAGAATCCATAACATATATAAAGTCAAATTCTTGGATGTCGTTTTGAGTTATTTGTCTGGACCGCTGGTTGGTGATGTCTATATCATACTCATTAGCTTTGTCTATTGAACGAGGATCAGGTAGTTCTCCATCGTGATAGCCGTTGGTTCCTGCTGAATCCACTGTGATTGCTAGTCCTGCTTTGTTTACCTTTCCTTCCAAAATGCCATGTGCTAAAGGGGAACGGCAAATGTTGCCTAAACAAACCATTAAAATTTTCATAATTTAAATTTTAGACTACGAAGTTAGTAGTTGTGTGCTAAATAAAAATAAAAAAGCCACTCATTCCAAGGAATAAGTGGCTTCAATTATTTTAAAGGAATACTTATGCAGTAGCATTTACTACTGGAGCGGCATCCATTATTTCTTGACTTGCATTTGACGAAAATTGCTCAAAATTAGCAACGAATTTCGAAGCTAACTTATTAGCCGTTTCATCGTAAGCATCTTTGTCAGCCCATGTGTTTCTAGGATGTAGAATTTCATCCGGAACATTAGGACATGTATTAGGCATTTGAAGACCAAATACATCATGAGCAGTAAACTCTACGTTTGCTAATTCACCTTCTAATGCAGCTGTAATCATTGCTCTGGTATAAGAAAGTTTTGTCCTTTTTCCTACGCCATAACCTCCACCAGACCATCCAGTATTAACTAGCCATACATTTACTTTGTTATCTGTCATTTTCTTACCTAACATCTCAGCATACTTTGTTGGATGTAAAGGAAGGAATGGAGCACCAAAACAAGCAGAGAATACTGTTGTTGGTTCCGTAATTCCAGCTTCCGTTCCTGCAACTTTAGCAGTATATCCAGAAATGAAGTGATACATTGCTTGTCCTTTAGATAATTTTGAAATTGGAGGTAAAACTCCTGATGCATCACAAGTTAAGAAAAAGATATTCTTAGGTGCTGTTCCTTTACTTCCTGGAGCAATGTTATCAATGTGATCAATAGGGTAACTAACTCTAGTGTTTTCAGTTTTTGCTTTGTCAGCAAAATCTACAGTAGAAGTACCTTCTATGAAGTTGATGTTTTCTAGAATTGCACCAAATTTAACTGCTTTCCAAATTTCCGGTTCTTTCTCCTCAGAAAGGTCGATACATTTAGCATAACATCCACCTTCAAAATTGAAGACAGTATTGTCAGCCCATCCGTGCTCATCATCACCAATTAATCTTCTGTTAGGGTCAGCGCTCAAAGTTGTTTTACCAGTACCAGAAAGACCAAAGAATACAGCGGTATCATTATCTTTTCCAATATTTGCAGAACAGTGCATTGACAAAACGTTTCTTTCATGAGGAAGAACGAAGTTTAATACAGAGAAAATTCCTTTTTTGATTTCACCAGTATAGCCAGTTCCACCAATTATAATACATTTTTCAGTGAAGTTAATCACAGCAAAATTATGTTGTCTTGTTCCATCTTTTTCCGGATCTGCATAGAAGCCAGGAGCGTTGATGATTGTCCATTCAGGATTGAAATCTTTCAACTCATCCTTAGTAGGTCTCAAAAACATGTTGCTAGCGAACTGATTAGACCATGGGAACTCATTGATTACTCTCAAGTTTAATCTGTAGTCAGCATCTGCACAAGCGTAAGCATCTCTAACATAAATATCTCTACCTTGAAGGTATGAAGTTACTTTGTCGTATAGTTTTGAGAAGTTTTCTTGAGTGAATTTGATGTTGATGTCTCCCCACCATACAGCATCTTCAGTTTTGCTATCGCAAACAATAAATCTGTCTTTTGGAGATCGTCCTGTGAACTCTCCAGTGTCGATTGCTATTGCTCCAGAATCCGCTAAAACTCCCATTCCGTTGATGATCGTTTCTTCCACTAAGTCAGCAGGTGTTAAATTCCAAAAAGCATTAGCTACGTTTCCTAATCCTAATTCTTTTAAATTTGAAGTGCTTGGTTTTGATCCAAATTCATTCATAATTGTGTTTTTAGTATATTTAATACAAAAGTAAAGGAATTTAAGCGGATATATTGCGTTCAGGGCTAGGTTTTTTCCACACTTTTCCATCAGATGTTTAAAACTAAGGTTAACTCAATGTTAATGAACGATTAGTGGAAAGCAGGTTATTAGCTTCTGTTTTATTTCTAGAAATAGCTTTATTTATTGCATAACTTTGTCTATGTGAAACAATATGTTGAATGGAATTTAGAAAGAAAATTAAAATAGAAGACGCTGGTGATCAGATAGACTATCAGTCAAGATTGATGTCTGTTGGTTCTTGTTTTTCTGATAACATTGGAAGTAAATTAGCGACTAATAAGTTTTCGATTCTTCAAAATCCGCAAGGTGTTATTTTCAATCCAATTGCATTAGCTAATGTATTTGAATCATTTTTTCCTAAAGAAGTATTTGCCAAGAGCAATAAAACTTATTCCTGGATGAATCACTCAAGTATTATGGAGGAAGGTGAGAAGCTAATGGTGACTAGAATTAGGCAAATAAAGGAAAATACTTTCTCAGAACTTGCAAATGCTAGTCATGTTTTTG
This sequence comes from uncultured Flavobacteriales bacterium, assembly GCA_913064955.1. Taxonomy (GTDB): domain Bacteria; phylum Bacteroidota; class Bacteroidia; order Flavobacteriales_D; family Parvicellaceae; genus Parvicella. The sequence continues at coordinate 10,283 of CAJYBK010000020.1, read as the reverse complement.
TGACTTTCGGATCTGCCTGGGGTTACAAACATAAAGATTTGAATAGGGTCGTAGCCAACTGTCATAAAATGCCACAAAGCGATTTTAGTAAAGAATTATCTTCAGTAGAGGAAATTGTTAATATATGGAAAGACTTAATAACCAAGTATTCACATATTAATTGGATTTTTACAGTAAGTCCAGTGCGCCATTGGAAAGATGGTGTAAGAGAAAATAATGTTTCTAAAGGAGTATTGCATCAAAGCATTCACCAATTGTTGGAATTGGAAAATGTAAATTACTTTCCTGCCTACGAATTAGTAATGGACGAATTACGTGACTATCGTTTTTTTAAGAATGATATGTTGCATCCTAATGATTTGGCTGTGGATTATGTTTGGGAGAAGTTTAGCGATGCTTATTTTTCGGATAAAACCAAGTTAGTTGTTTCGGAAGTAGAGAAATTAAACAGAATGCAAGCTCATAAGGTAATGAAAGTGGGCACAGAAGAAAGTAAGTTGTTTGTGGAAGAGGTGGAAAAGCAGAGGGCTAAAGTAGATAAGTTGATTCTATTCAATCAATAACTTTAATTCTGTCATTTCTTCTATAGCATATTCAACTCCCTCACGACCAAAGCCGGAGTCTTTGATTCCTCCATAAGGCATTTCATCTTTTCTAAATCCTGGAACGTTGTTTACGATGACACCTCCTGCCTCAATATCATTAAAGAAGTTTGATACGATAGTTTTATCTGATGTGAAAACGCCTACTTGAAGTCCGTATTTACTGACATTTATCTGAGTAATGGCTTCCCTATAATTCTTCACCTTATTGATGGTCGCCAATGGTCCAAAAACCTCTTCATCAAAAACAAGCATTCCTTTTTTAGCACCCTCAATAAGTGTTGGAGCATAACAGTTTTTATCTTCATCAAGTATATATCCGCCAGCTAGGATTTTTGCACCTTGCGTCACGCTTGCATTTACCCAATCATCAATTCGATGTAAATGATGAGCGTCAATCAAAGGCCCATTGAATACATTGTCCATAGGATTACCAGAAGAAATATTTTCAATTGCTTCAATTAATAACGTTTTGAAATAATCGTAACAATCTTGATGAACAAAAATACGCTGCGTTGAAATACAAATCTGACCAGCAAACAAATAAGCGCCTTGAGCAACTTTAGTAGCGATTTCTTCTAAATTTTCTTCTAAATCAATATAAACAGCAGCATTTCCCCCCAACTCTAAGGCAACTTTATTTTTAGGAATGAGCGATTTAATATGCCATCCCACTTGAGCACTTCCTGTAAATGATACCATTTTGATGCGCTGGTCTTTTACAATATGCTCGGCTTGATCATTTTCGCAATGGATTATTTGGATAAGTCCTTGGGGTAGATGAATGTTGATTCTGTCTATTAAAAACTGAAGGGAAAGTGGTGTGAAAGGAGAAGGTTTTATAATGATGCAGTTTCCACTTGCAATAGCCGGTATGATTTTATGTAACGCCAAGTTTATAGGAAAGTTGAAAGGGGCAATCCCAAAAATTACACCTACTGGAAAACGCTTTACTATGGCCGATTGATGTGGTGCGTTTGTAAAATCTACTTGGATTGATTTGTTCTCTAACTTGTCGAAATAACGTAGCCCTAATTGGGTAGTTCTGATACATCTGTCTATTTCGTTTTCAGCATAGAACAAAGGTTTTCCTGCTTCTTGACAAATAAGAACACTTAATTCTGATTTATGTTGGACCAATACTTTTTCAATAATGTTCAACCATTTACTCCTATCATCGTGAGAAGAATTCTTGTATTGTTCGAATCTAGCAACAGCATTGTTAATGATTATATCTATTTCATCATTTGTGTGAAACTGAATATTACCTATCTGTTTTTGGGAATATTTGTCAATAATATTCATTCTTAAACTATTCCTCCGCCAGCATAAGCATAAATGCAAACTCCATAGCAATCTCCTTTAAATATTCAAATCTACCACTTGCACCACCATGTCCAGCAGACATATTTGTGTGAAGTAATAATAGATTATCATCCGTTTTCTTTGTTCTTAATTTTGCCACCCATTTTGCAGGCTCCCAATATTGAACCTGAGAATCGTGCAATCCGGTAGTAACCAACATATTTGGATAAGCTTGCTTCTTAACTTGGTCATACGGTGAGTAGGATAGCATGTAATCATAGTACTTCTTTTCATTAGGATTTCCCCATTCATCGTATTCTCCTGTTGTCAGAGGAATAGAAGCGTCCAGCATTGTGGTCATTACGTCCACAAATGGAACTGCTGCAATAACTCCTTTGTACAGTTCTGGATTTTCATTCACAATAACACCCATCAACAATCCACCTGCAGAACCACCCATGGCAAATAACTTTGATTCGTTAGTATATCCCTCTTCTATCAGGTATTTAGAACAATCAATAAAATCATTGAAAGTATTCCACTTCTTCTCTAGTTTTCCGTCTTCATACCATTGCCTTCCCATTTCTTCGCCTCCTCTAATGTGAGAAATAGCATAAATGAACCCACGGTTCAAAAGACTTAATTTGGAATTACTGAAATATGGTTCAGTACTTGAACCATAACTTCCGTAGGAGTATTGGAGTAGTGGCGCATTGCCATCTATTTTTGTAGTGTTTTTGTATACGATGGTCATTGGAACTTGAGCTCCATCTCTGGCTGTAACAAAAAATCTTTTGGAAGTATACTCATCAGGGTTAAAGCCTCCTACAATTTCTTGCTGCTTTAACACCTCTTGAGTTTGCTTGTCCATGTCAAACTCATAAGTAGTACCGGGAGTAGTCAAAGAAGTGTACCAATATTTTAATTTGTTGGTTTTAAACTCTGTATTACCAGAAGTATTTACTACATAAGACTCGTCATTGAAAGGAAGGTAGTAATCCTCTCCTTTATTAGAATTAATAATTCGTACATGAACCAATCCTGCAGTTCTCTCAGAGAGCACGATGTGGTTGTCAAAAAGAGAGTAATCTTCAATAAGTGTTTCATCTCTATGTGGTATAAATTCCTTCCAATTATCAATAGACGTTTTTTGTTCCTCACAAATCATCATTTTGAAATTTGTAGCACCATCTTTATTGGTTAAAATTACAAATTGATCATGCCCTTCGTAGTGGGAAATAGAATATTCTAGTCCTTTAATCCTTGGCTGAAATACCTTGAATTTACCATTCGGGTTACTAGCTTCCAATGTTTGAAATTCGTCAGTTAATGTGCTGGATGAACTAATGATTAAATACTTGTCAGACTTACTTTTGTATACATAGCATCCAAACGTGTCATCAGTTTCTGTGAAGACCAGTTCATCATCTTTTGATGGCTGTCCCAACTTATGTTTAAGGATTTTATCAGATCTAAGTGTTTCAGGATCTTGGGCAGAGTAAAATAATGTTTGATTGTCATCAGCCCAAGCAAAACTTCCATCTGAATTAGGGATAATATCTGAAAGGATTTCACCTGTCTCTAAATTTTTAAATTGAATGTTATATAATCTTCTAGATACAGTATCTGTAGCAAATGCCAACATTTTGTTGTCTGGACTCATTTCCAAATTTGCAAGATCAAAATACTCATAATCTTTGGCCATTTCATTTCCATCTATGAGCACTTCTACATCTGAAAAATCTTTATTTTTTGCTCTGGTGTAGATTGGATATTCTCCACCTTCTGCATATTTTGTTTGGTAGTAATAGCCATTTTTGAAGTAAGGAACGCTCTGGTCATCCTCTTTTATTCTTCCTTTCATCTCATTAAAAAGATCCTTCTGTAATTGGTCTGTTGTAGAAAGAATGGATTTTGTATAGCTGTTTTCAGCATTTAAATAATCAATCACCTTTGGATTTTCTCTATCATTTAACCAAAAATAATTGTCGATTCTTGTGTCGTTATGAATATTTAATTCCTTAGGGATTAATTCGCAAACTGGAGGTTTTATATCGCTCATTTCTGGTGTTTCTTTATTTTCATTTTTGGGATTAGTACCACAAGCACTCAGCATTATTAGACTAAAAAAAGGAATGATTATTTTATTCATGTGGTAAGATTCTAATTCTGTAGCAAATATATAAATATAAAAACGCAAAAAGGCCATAAGAAATCTTATGACCTTTCTGTTTATTATAAGATAGTGACCTTATTTTAACGTATAACTAATTGAAGCGGTAAAGGATCTTCCTTGCATTAAGTAATCATAGACTTGCGGAGCAGCTTCGTATGATTCATAAAATCTCCTTCTAGCATTGTTTAAAATGTTTTGTGCAGCAAAACTTGCCTTCCATTGATTCGATTCACCAAATGATTTACTCACTTTCAGGTTTAGACTGTGAAACGGTTTTTCGTAAACGTCTGGAATGGCTCCAATACCAATTACTGCTAATCTTTTTCCTTGCACGTTGTAACTTAAGTTAACATCAAGTCCAAGAGAATCATTCCCAAAAGAAACAAAACCATTTACTAAGTAGGGTGATTGACCAAACATAGGTCTGAAGTCGCCAATTACTTCGCCATCTCTTGCATTTGCTTCACGGATTTCTTTTTCAGTTTTTGTATTGGTAGCACCGTCTTTAACAATTACTTGATTCATGTCAATCTTAGATTCTATCCAACTAAAATTAGCACCTACAAAGAACTTGATGTGATCTTGTTCCATAAATCCAACTCTCTTTCTTGCTTCTAACTCGATTCCGTAAACGTCTGCTTCACCGGCATTAATTGGTTGAACTTCGTTAGGAGCTTTTTCAAAGGAAACAATTTCAATTGGGTTGATAAATTTCTTGTAAAAACCACTAACAGAAAGTACTTCAGTTCTTCCATAAAAATACTCCCATCTAGCATCAGCATTATGAATGTTTGTTTGTAACAATTCTATATTACCGTTATAACGTCTTCCTTGTATAGGATCGTAGATCTGAGCAATAGATTTTTCTCGGAAAGAAGGTCTTGCCAGTGTTTGAGTATATGATGCTCTCACATTCATAGTTTCAAAAAGCGAATCTTTAATGGCATAAACTAGATTCACTGCGGGTAAGAAATTCAGCTCATCCAACACAGTTTCGTTGTTGTACACAATAGTACCTGCATTATTTTGGCCAGTGTATTTATTAGTCACTTTTTCCATTCTAACACCATAAACTGCTTTACATTTTTCAGTAACAGGTAGTTCATTCATTGCATAAGCACTGATGATCATTTGATTCGCTTCATATGAATTAGCCAATTGTCTATCCCCAGAAGCATATGTTCCTTGATCTGTTTGAGGAGTCCATATGTTGTCTTCTTCAAAAAACCAATTAGGATCATTAGGTACTGTTGTTACTCCTTCTAATAGAAAAATGTAATCATAAACTTCAAACTTTCTGGATTTAAATGTTTCAGCAGCACCAAATTTGATTTTAGATTCTAAAGAATCTTTCTTTTTAAAAGAATATTCAAAATCAATTTTGCTGTTAACATTGTATTCATTCAGGTATCTAAATATTCTTCTAATTTCACCTCCAACACTCTGATTTAAACTATAAATGAATTCTCCTTCATTTTGAGTGTCTTCTTCTTTCTCCAAAACAGTGCTTCTAATATCTGGATCATCAATTTTAGAAACGGAAGGAGAAATAGCCGAGTTCATATTCCATTTGTTCTTTTTCAACGTATGCTTTCCTGCAAGGTTCAAATTACTTACTTGCCTTTGCGTGTATTGCAAACTTTGTTTTAACAAAATAGCAGGGTTTGTTTCGTAGTTCTGTTCGTTTAAATTAGCCGCTGTAGATTCTCCGTTTTGCGTGTGGAATAAATTAAGTGAAATCTTATGTAGTTTGTTAATTTTAATTGACTGACCAAGTAATGCTGACCAAATAACATTTTGACTTCCTAATTGTCCAGTTGAAATTCTGTCCGGAAATAATTCGGTATTCGAAGAGTCTGGATCTTTTCTGTAAGCGCCATATTGAACATCTTCATAAAATGTGTAGTTATTTTGATAATTGACGTAAAAATTATAACCGTAGTCAAAATTCTTACCTTCTGGATTGATTTGATTACCAATTCCAAAAGAATAACTTTGATTAAGGAATGCAGATGATGGACTTACAGCCATTTCTTTACCAAAAGCTTTGGTAGTTAATTCTAATGATTCTTCGCCTTGGGTTGGGTCCGAAATAGGTCTATTAGCATTAATTGGTAGTTTTCTAGAACCGTCATCAAATGCTAAGAAATCAGTTTTTCCTTTGTTGTAAAGAATGAAGTCTGGATTGAAAGTTGTGATTGCATTGAATCCCATTCCGGCAGAAAAACTAACAGTCTTTCTAGAAGGGAAATCTTTGGTTTGTATATTGACTAGTCCTCCTGTGTAGTCTCCAGGTAATTCCGGAGTAAATGTTTTATAAACAGTTATATTATCAATTAGATTTGTAGGGAAAATATCCATCTGAACCGTATTTCTGTCTGGGTCAAGTCCCGGTATCTCCATACTATTCAAAATAGTTTTAGTGTACCTATCTCCTAAACCTCTTACATAAACATGTTTTCCACCTTCGATGGAAACTCCTGTTACTCTTTTGATTACTTCACCGGCATCACTATCGCCTGTTTTCTTCATTTGTTCAGATGAAGTTCCATCGACCATGTTAGTGGCTTTCATTTTTTCTCTGTCAAAAGCAGCCATGGTATTTGATGCCTTTTTCTCAGCAACGACTTGAAATTCTACTAAAACTTCGTTTGATTCTCCAAGTGCGGTGTTTTCAATAACTGTTTTACCACTTTCAATTATCAATGTCTTTTCGATATTAGCATATCCTGTAGAAGAAAAAACAATCACATGTGTTCCTTCATCTAATTTTAAAGTGAAGTTACCGTCAAGATCAGATGTTGTTCCTTGTGATAAATTTTCTTTGTTGTAAATGTTTGCGAAGGGAATGGTTTCACCATTTTTTCTATCAGTAACTTGACCTCTTAATGTTCCTTTTTGTGCAAATGAATTGATTGTCAATACTAGAATTAATGCTGACACACTTAAAATTCGATACATTGTTTTGATTTTTCTTTGATGTAAAATGAAAAAATCAAAGTCTAACCCCTTCGAGGATTGGACTTTGATTATATATGATCTTAATGATTAAAGTTCTCCGTTAGCAGATGTCCAGGTCCAAGTAAAACTTGATACCGTAGCACCAGTTGAAGCACTTGTCACGATAGATGTTCCAGACGCTGTAACAGCAGATTCCGCAACAGTTTCTCTTGATGAAGTACAAACATCATTTGCGGAATTGGATACGGTTCCGTTATAGACATCTATTGCATCAGCTATAGTTCCTGTAGAAACAATTTCAGAGTTAGAAATGTTTAAAATTGGAGATGCTTGAGTTAAGTATAAGAATGCGTCACTTTTGTCAGTGCAATTTGTTGTGTCTGAGAACGAGGCTCTTAATTTAACGACCTTGCTAGTGTATCCTTCCCAGGTAGTATTTGAGATAGTTCCTTGAGCTTTAGATTTTAAATCTGCACCAGTTCCTACGCCATCGGTTGTTCTGATGGTTCCATTAGATAAGGTAAATAAACCTGATGTATATGTTGATCCTTCTGGACCATCTATTTCCAATGCTTCGTCAGTATCAATTCCATGAATGACCATGAAGTTAGAGATTGTACCTGCGTAGTTCATGTCAATATCAATACCGTCATCTCCTTGAAAAGCAACCATAAGGTTAGAAACATTAACTGTTCCACCAAAGAATTCAATTCCATCATCAAGGTTAGCAACAATTTCAATGTTACTGATTGTAGTTCCAGAACCAACTCCACCTAAAGTAAGCCCATTTATTTCATTTCCAGCACCAATTAATGATCCTCCATGTCTGATGGAAATATAACTTAATGTTCCAGAGTTGTCGTTAGCAACACTTCCTCCAAAAGTTCCATAAGTTTCGGTTGCCGGAAATCCTTCAATTTGAGTTTCAGTATCACCATCACCAGCAGATATTGGAGCGTAACCTAAAATAATCAAACCGCCCCATTTTCCATTATCTGTTTTTGTTAAATTAGTACCTGAAGTTTGTCCAATTTCTATATTGTCTAAAACAGATGTGAAAATTATTGGTTGAGAAGGCGTGCCGATTGCTTCAATTTTTGCTCCTCTTGCGATTACCAAGGCTGAAGCATTTGCGCCTGATCCTTCTTGTCCTTTAATTATTGTTCCTGCTTGAATCGTTAGAGTTGCACCATTGTCAACTACTACTCTTCCTTTTAATTCGTATATCTTGTCACTTGTCCAAGTAGTATTAGTAGTAATACTTCCTTCAACAATTTCATTACCTGAATTATTGATTAGGTATGTACATGAACGATCATCCTTTTTTGCATTGGAATCAAAGTTCTCTGCAGTTACATCAGTACAACCTTTTTTACAAGAAGTCATTGATACTGAAACTGCAACTAAAGCTGCTAATCCGATTTTTGAAATGTTTGTCATTTTCATTTTTAGTGTTGTGATTAATTTGTGTTTTGTTTGTTTAATTTTCACACTGCAAATATCACACACTAAGATGACCTGTAAATTACCCTAGTTTTATTAGAATAGTAAGTTAATGTTACCTGAATGTTAACACTAGTAAGGACGTTGATTTAAATTGACAGAATTATTACGAATAAAACTCTTAAAATCGTCCTGATATAAGGCTTTTATCTAAGCCTATCCATTGACTTAACTAATGCCTCATCTTTTTTGATTCCTCTATTAGCTAAAAACTGAAACGCCATTGCGGCAACAGGAAGCATAAACCCAACAATATCATAATTAATGTCCTCTTTACTCATGTTTAAGTTGCCAGCAACACTTGTAATATCAATGAATAACATTATAATCGTGAGTAATATGACGAAGTAATTTATTTTCCCAAGATTGAGTTGTCTTTTTCTATTCTTAAATTGAGTGACGCTAAATAAACTTAACCCTACCGATAGTGCAATCGTAATATAGTAAGGGAACCAAGTGTCAACATTTCCTTTGTTTTCCGAAAGTCCAAAAATATTAAATCGAACATATTCTTCTCCAGAAGAGTAATTTGCAAATGGAAACACCACGGTTAAACTAAGTACAATAACTAGTAGTAATAAATAAACTGTTTGAGCTCTTTGCCACATATTAATTGAGTTTTAAAAATGCAAATATACATTTAGAGTTTTGTTTACGGCAAAGGATTATTTTTTTTTGAATATTATTTCAAATAGCCACGCCAAAAAAAATATGCTCACGTTAAACATTTTTATTTATATTTGTATCGATTTCAAACATTCCTTATTACTTCTTAAGAAAATCTAAGTTTAAGGGATTCCCGATTATAATACTATTTGTTATTATTCAAAAAACAAAATTTCGATAATTTCCATTTCAATATATGTACGATATTAAAAAACTAAACAGTCTTAAATTGGCTGAGTTAAAAGAGGTTGCTTCTGAGTTAAACCTTACTAAAGTTGATAAACTTAAAAAACAAGACTTAGTTTACAAGATTCTAGACGAACAAGCATTAGTGCTTTCTAAAAAAGATAAGACTGAGAAACCAGCAAGAAAACCAAGACCTGCGGCCAAAAAAGTAGAAAAAACTAATAAGCCAGGAACTGGAGATAAAACAGCAACTAAAACACCTGTAGGTAGAAAAAAACCTATAGGGAAAGATAAAGCACCGGATTTATTTAATACAAATGAAAAGCCAGTTGCTAAACCCAAAGTGAAAGTAGAAGTTACTTTAGCAAAGGATAGAGTAAAAGAAGAACCGAAAGAAGGTGATGTTATTGAGGCTAAGACGGAAAAGCCTAATTCAAATAATGACAACAAAAAACACCAGAATCCGAATCAAAAAACTAATCAGAACCCAAATCAGAATAGAGGGCCAAAGCATAAGCAAAACCCCAATCAAAATCCGAACCAAAACAGAAATCAAAAACCTAAAAAGGATCCCGCTTTAGAGCATGGATATAACTTTGATGGAATGGTATTTAATGAAGGTGTATTGGAATTGATGCCAGAAGGATATGGTTTCTTAAGGTCTTCAGATTACAATTATTTATCATCTCCTGATGATGTTTATGTGTCTCAGTCACAAGTGAAAATGTACGGTTTGAAAACTGGTGATACAGTGAAGGCAATGATTCGCCCACCTAGAGAGGGTGAAAGATATTTTCCTTTGATTAAGATTCAAAGTGTTAATGGTAGAGATCCAGAATGGATTAGGGATAGAGTTCCTTTCCAGTATTTGACACCATTATTTC
>CAJYBK010000019.1 GCA_913064955.1 uncultured Flavobacteriales bacterium | reverse complement strand
GGTCCAACATTTAGAGCAGAAAACTCTAATACTTCACGTCACTTAGCAGAGTTCTGGATGATAGAGCCTGAGATTGCTTTTGCAGATTTAACGGACGACATGCAATTAAGCGAGGAGTTTATGCAATACGTTATAAAATATGCTTTGGATAATTGTAAAGAGGATTTAGAGTTCTTACACAAAAGAGAAGTAGATTTAGACAGCAAAAAACCAACAGCAGAGAGAAACGAAATGCCGTTAATGGATCGTTTACAATTTGTAATTGAAAATCAATTCGAGAGAATTACCTATACAGAGGCAATTGAGATTTTAAGAAACTCAAAACCTTTCAAAAAGAAGAAATTTAAATTTCCTGTTGAATGGGGCACTGACTTGGCATCTGAGCATGAGAGATTCTTGGTAGAGAAACATTTCAAAAAGCCAGTAATTTTGTACAATTATCCTAAGGAAATTAAAGCGTTCTATATGCGTAACAATGATGATGGAAAGACTGTTGCTGCGATGGATGTATTATTTCCAGGAATAGGTGAAATCATTGGAGGGTCTCAGAGAGAGGAGAGATATGATGAATTGCTTCAAAAATGTAAAGATTTCAATATACCAGAAGATCACGTTTGGTGGTATTTAGAAACTAGAAAGTTCGGTACGGTTCCGCATGCAGGATTTGGCCTTGGTTTTGAAAGACTAATCATGTTTGTAACTGGTATGACTAATATTAGAGATGTAATACCTTTCCCTAGAACTCCTAATAATGCCGAGTTTTAAATTGTGAAAAATTTGTAAATTTTTAATATCTTTCAGAAAGAATTTTTGGGTCGTTTGTTGCATACAATGACTTAACAAACATATTACCATGGCATTAAAGCAATTTTTATCACATAAATTACTCCAAAAACTGTCTCCTCAACAGATACAGTTAATGAAACTTTTGCAGGTTCCTACAGTGGAATTGGAGCAAAGAATCAAGCAGGAGATAGAGGAAAATCCTGCGCTAGATGAAGGATTGGAAGAAACTGATTTAGACAATAGAGAGGAAGAAGATGAATGGGAAACGGAGACAGATGATGCGCGTGATGATTTTGATATCAATGATTATATAGATGATGATACGCCAGATTACAAACTCTCTGCAAGAAATCACGGGGCTGATGATGATGAATACGCGATTCCCCTTTCAGGTGGAAGTTCGTTTCAGGAGTTGCTGGAAAATCAAGTAGGGTTTAGAGTTAGAAATGATAAAATGCGCGAAATTGTGCATACTATCATAGGTAATTTGGATGAAGCAGGGTATTTGCGAAGAGAATTGGAAAACATCATTGATGATTTGGCTTTTTCACAAAACATTATGGCTTCTATTGAGGAGATGGAGGAAGGTCTTCTGATTGTTCAGGATTTAGAGCCTGCTGGCGTTGGCGCAAGATCTCTTGAGGAATGCCTTTTATTGCAATTGGAAAGAAAAGAAGTTACGGTAGAAATTTTAACTGCTCAGGCAATTTTAGAAACTTGTTTTGAAGAATTTTCAAAGAAACATTACAAGAAAATTTTAAAGAAATTAGACCTAGAAGAAGATCATTTGAGAAGTGCCATTGCAGAAATTGTGAAACTGAATCCAAAGCCTGGTGGAGCAGCGTTAGAAACGAATAAGGTGATGCAACAAATTATTCCTGATTTCATCTTGAAAGAAGATAACGGAGAATTAGAGTTGACCCTAAACGCAAGAAACGCACCTCAATTAAAGGTGAGTAGAGAGTATTCTGAGATGCTACGCACCTATGGAGCAAGTAAAAAAACGCAATCAGATAAGGATGCAGTATTATTTGTAAAACAAAAAATTGATTCAGCAAAGTGGTTTATTGATGCCATTAAACAAAGACAGCATACACTATTAATCACCATGAATGCCATCATGGAATATCAAAAGGAGTTTTTCTTAACTGGAGATGACACCAATATGAAGCCGATGATTCTGAAGGATATTGCTGATATCGTGGAAATGGATATCAGTACAGTGTCAAGAGTAGCCAATAGTAAATATGTAGAGACACCGTTTGGAATCTACTTGTTGAAATACTTCTTTTCAGAATCTTTGTCTACAGATAGTGGAGAAGAGGTATCAACACGTGAGGTGAAAAAGATCTTGTCTGATGCGGTTGATAATGAGAATAAGAAAAAGCCACTTACAGATGAGAAATTGATGGAGTTGCTAAAAGAAAAAGGATACAACATTGCTAGAAGAACAGTTGCTAAATACAGAGAGCAGTTGGATATTCCTGTTGCACGACTTAGAAAAGAAATTTAATCATTGCGTTATTTTACTAAGGCCATATCTGTAATTTTTCATCCGGTTTTTATCCCGATGATGGCTTTTATGCTGTACTTACAAATAGATCATTTTAACGTTGCCAATTTACATAACTTAACTGAAGTTGGCTTTTGGGTGATTTTTGGAGCCATTTGCATGTTTACTTTTATTATGCCGGTGTTGAGTCTTAATATGATGAAAAACGCCTATGTCATTTCTGATTGGGAAGTTTCTAATCATAAAGAAAGGGTTCCTTTACTGATTACTTCTGCCGTTTTTTTGTGCTGTTTGTATTACATGTTTACTTATTTGGAGTCAAATAGCGGGAGCATTTTCGAGAACTTCTTTTCTGTGTTAATGGGCGGTATTATATTGGCAACTCTAGCAGCAATTATAAGTCATTTTTGGAAAATTAGTTTGCACGCCATGATGATTTCAGCATTAGCAGGAGCAATGATTGGTCTTACGGCTACCATGAGCCCGATTATCAATAAAGAAGAAATGGTACTTTACAACTCCATTTTATTACTAATTGTTGGAATTGTTGGCTTTGCTAGACTGCACCAAAAAGCACATAATATTCTGCAAGTATTGGCAGGAATGGCTTTAGGCTTTAGTGTAATGTTTGTGGTGGTAAACCAAGAGTGGTATATCTAGAGGTTTGCTTTTTCATAAATTCAATCACTTTATTTATGTTTTCTTCACTGGTACTTTCAAATAAAACTAGTTTTTGAACATTATCATTCTTCAATTTGAATTGTAAAGAATAGTAGTCGTCTTTTTGATATATTTCTATCGGAGATAGTTCTATAAGATTATAACTTTTGTTATTGTTTAGCCTAACCTTAGATTCCTTAAGGTCAATGACAGTTATGTCTGATTTAACTGAGTTTCTCATATGATAAATGCCATACACTAATCCACCTAAACAAAGGCCAATAATTATATTATTGACAGTAAAGTTTACAAAGATGTCTTTAGACAAAAAAGGGGTTAGCGTAAGTCCAAAAACCCCAATTATTGTAAATATTATTCCGTATTGAAAATGATAAGACCTGTTTAATTTAAAACTAATGCTTTGTTGAGTATTTGACCATCCAATAGTGTACCCGTCTATTTTTAATTCTAGATTGTTTGTCATAGTATTATATCAAATATAGTAATATCTGCAACGTCTAACTTTTTCAAATAATAACTTAACCTCCACGAATTAACATTTTAGTATTGATTATTCTTCTAGGTCTATTAGATTAGCAAAGAAATAAAAATCAAATTTGTATAATGAAATTACTCCTTTCGGTTATAGCGCTATTTTTACTGTTATCAAGTACAGTTAATGCGCAAGCTGTCGATTCGCTTTTTAGTGTGAGAGGAGGTATTTATACAAATGTTCAAACCATTTCAATAGACACTAGTGGTGGGTTCAAGGTTTTTATTACCAAAGACGGCAGTAAACCATCAACCTACAGTCAGTCATACAAGGGAGAAGCAATAACATTTGACAAGCCTACTGTGCTTAGAGCGTTGTTTTACAAAGGAGGAATTCCTGTGGGAAGGTCAACTCAATCTTATATCATCGGAAGGTCATTTAACATGGCGGTAGTTTCTATTGCAGTAGAGCATAATGATTTTTTTGGCTTTGATCGAGGAATATATGTCAAGGGATGCTGCGCAGATAGTGTGCCACCTTATCAAGGTGCTAATTTTTGGAGAGGTTGGGAAAGAGCAATTAACATAGAAATGTATGAGCCGGATAATACTCTGGCTTTCAATCAAGGTGCAGGAGCGAGAATTTTCGGAGGTTTTAGTAAGGGGCTTGCAATGAAATCCCTGGCTATATTGGCCAAGGAAAAATATGGACCCAAAAAATTCAAATATCCCATATTCCCTAATAAACCTATTGAAAAGTATAATTCATTTGTTTTAAGAAGTTCGGGAGGAGATTTTAATAATACTCACTTTAGAGATGCTCTCTTGACAGATTTAACGGAACCGCTGGATATGGATATACAGGCTTATAGACCTTGTGTACTGTATATTAACGGAGAGTATTGGGGAATTCATAACATTCGGGAAAAATTAAATGAGCACTATTTGGCAGAAAATCATGGTGTAAATAAAGATAGCGTTGACTTACTGAAACATAGAGGAGATCCACAGGAAGGGACTAAAAAGGAGTACAATAAATTATTGGCCTACCTTGGTAAAACATCGTTTGAAAGCAACGAAAAAATACAGGAATTGAATACAATGATGGACATTGATAATTATATCAATTATAATCAGACGGAGATTTTTGTGGATAATGGAGACGCAGGAGGAAACATTAGATACTGGAGGGAACAGAAAGAAGGCGCTCGATGGAGATGGATTTTGTTTGATTTAGATTTAAGTTTTGGAATAGGTAGTAGGGTAGCATACAAGGAAAATACTTTACATCAAATGACAAGACTGAGTAATGAAAAGTGGCCAAACCCTGCATGGGCTACCTTTATTATAAGAAAGTTATTGGAGAATGACAGCATTCAAGATTTATACGTCAATCGTTTTGCTGATCATTTGAATACCATCTTTAGTGAAGAAAATGTTTTATTCAAAATTGACTCTATTCAAAACTTAATTAAGGACGAAATGCCTTATCATTTTGAAAAATGGGGATCTAACATAGAGAAATGGGAAGAAAGAGTGGAATATTTACGAGTGTTTGCTAGAAATAGACCACATTACATGCGAACTTTTTTAATGGAAAAGTTTGAGTTATCGGATACTATTATGGTGAATATTTTACCTTATGAAACAGACAAAGGTTCATTGAAGTTGAATTCGCTTAAAATTAGAGAGGAGTTTCATGGTTGGTATTTTACGGATTGTCCGATTACGATTAAGGCAAAGTCAAAATTAGGTTATGAATTTGTTGGATGGGAAGGAATTGAGTCGAAGGAACCAGAACTTTTAATCCCATTAACGGAGGCCATTTCTATTAAGCCTTTATTTAAGAAAACTAAGTCAAGTTCTTTTGCAGGGAAAGTGGTAATCAATGAACTTTCTATTAAGCAAGATTCTTTAATGAAATCTGGCGATTGGTTGGAAATATATAACACTACAGCAGACACGATTAACTTGACCGATTGGAAAATTGGAACAAGTGATAATGAAAAATTTACATTTCCAAATGGGACTAATATCGGAGCGCATAGTTTTCTCGTGGTTTGTAAAAATGTAGATAGTTTTCAGGCTAGGTATCAATTGTCAAATGACTTGGTAGTACAGAAGAATATGGAATTTGGTTTTGGTAGTAAAAAGGATAGGATTAGACTTTTTGATGCTTCAGAGCAGTTAATAGATACGCTGGATTATGTGGTTAAGGATGATTTTCCAGAATTGAAAGATTCACTAACCAGGAACTTAGAAAGGATAAACCCTAAACTTAACGACTGGAAGGTGTCGGCTATACCCACACCAGGAACGCAAAACAAAGGTTTCAAACGCATTCCAAAAACAAAAGACTCAGAAATAGAATTGAATAGTTGGTGGATTATTGGAGGATTAACTGGATTGCTCCTTTTGGTAGGGTTCTTTGTCCTTCGAAAAAAAAAAAGGTCCGATTCAGTTCCAGACAAGCAAACTTGATCGGTTAATGTAGAAAATCGAAACTCTATTTGCTCGTTTCCATAATTGCAAGTACTTTTGAATGTATCAAAATATTGAGCAATGACACACATTCAAAACTATATCAACGGAGCTTTGGTAGCACCAAAATCAGGTGAATATCTAGATAATTATAATCCAGCTAAAGGAGAGGTATATAGTTATATTCCAGATTCTAATTCGGAGGATATAGAAAGTGCTTATTCGGCAGCGGAAGGCGCAAAAGAGATGTGGGCAGCCACTTCAAAGCAAGAAAGATCGGATATTATGATGCGTTTAGCGCAATTAATTGATGATAATGCAAAGGAATTAGCATTAGCTGAGAGTATAGATAACGGAAAAACAGTGAAATTGGCTTCTCATGTTGATATTCCTAGAGCAAGCAGTAATATTAGATTCTTTGCAACTGCAATTTTACATTATGCATCCGAAAGTCACGACATGGATGGCATAGCAATTAACTATACTTTAAGAAAACCAATTGGGGTAGTGGGATGTATTTCACCTTGGAATTTACCATTGTACTTGTTCACATGGAAGATTGCACCAGCTTTAGCCTCTGGCAATTGTGTGGTGGCAAAACCTTCGGAGGTGACACCTATGACAGCTTATTTATTTTCTAAATTATGTATTGAGGCAGGAATGCCGGCAGGTGTGCTGAACATTGTTCACGGTTTAGGTGCCAAAGTTGGCGCAGCAATTACTGTTCATCCAAAGATTAAAGCAATATCCTTCACTGGGGGAACGGCTACAGGAAAGTCAATTGCAGCAGTAGCAGCACCCATGTTTAAGAAGTTGAGTTTAGAGTTGGGTGGAAAAAACCCAAACATCATCTTTGCCGATTGTGATTTTGACAAAGCATTGAAAACAACTATGGCAAGTTCATTTGCCAATCAAGGTCAAATCTGTCTTTGTGGTTCTCGAATATTTGTTGAAAGACCGATATATGAAAAATTTAGAGATGCTTTTGTAGCCAAAACTAAAGCAATGAAAGTAGGGAATCCATTAGATAAGGAAACAAGTATAGGAGCAACTGTCTCCAAAGAACATAAGGCAAAAATCCTTTCATACGTGGAATTGGCAAAAGAAGAGGGTGGAACAATCCTTACGGGTGGTAAAGAAGTGATTTTGGAAGGAGAATGTGCCAACGGTTATTTCATTGAGCCAACAATCATTGAAGGCCTTTCATTTGATTGTAGGGTGAACCAGGAAGAGATATTTGGACCAGTAGTAACTATCATGCCATTTGACACAGAAGAAGAAGTTTTAGGCTATGCTAACAGCACAGAATACGGTTTAGCAGCAACAGTCTGGACAGAAAATATAACACGCGCTAATCGCTTTGGAGCGAAATTAGAAAGCGGTATAGTTTGGGTAAATTGTTGGTTGGTAAGAGATTTGAGAACGCCATTTGGAGGTGTTAAAAACTCAGGAGTAGGAAGAGAAGGTGGTTTTCATGCATTCAACTTCTTTACCGAGCCTACTAATGTTTGTATCGGGCTGTAGATAATCAATCTTTAAGTTAAATTGGATTACAAAGTAAGGTGAAGCTTACTTTGTAGTTTTGCCTTCATACTCCGCAGTGAAAACAGTGTCTACCGGTTCCCAAAGTTCTATTTTATTCCCGTCATTGTCCATAATGTGAACAAATTTTCCATACTCAAATCCTTCGATCTCATCACAAACAGTAACACCGTTGCTTTTTAACTCTGCTACTAAACTCTCAATGTTTTCTACCCTGAAATTTATCATGAATTCCTTCTTGGAAGGTTCAAAATATTTGGTATCAGCTGCAAAAGAACTCCATTACGTATAGCCTTGTTCTTCTGGATTTTCTGCTTGTCTAACTTCAAATAACGAACCATATTCATTGGTTACCATTCCTAAGTTGTCTCCATACCAATCCCTAGATTTCTGAGGGTCTGAAGATTTAAAGAAAATGCCACCAATGCCTGTTACTTTTTTCATTTTTAAATATCTTTAATTAATGTTGCTAATTCCCTAATGTCTAAAAATTTTCCTCTCTTAATGTGAGAGAGCACTACTACCGTTTTCTTCTGATCAGGTATGCGTATAAAATAGGTTCTAAACCCTTTCCACCATCCTGTATGAAAGACAATTCTACCTACTTCAGATTCTGGATAGATTCTAAAACCATAACCATAATTTTGACCATTGTTTTGTTGCTCATTGTGATCTTGCATCATTAGTTGAACTGTGCTGTCAGCTAATAAAGAGCCATTATATAATGCTTGGTCAAATTTTAGCATATCATGCACATTGGAGTAAATACCTTTATCTCCAACGGCTCCGTTGAGGTAGATGTCAATTACGGGGTTAAAAGCACCATTATAACCTTGAGCAGGCTTCACCAATTCATCTTTATTGTCTCTGTGGTAAACCACTGTGCTGGTCATTTCGCAGGGAGTGAAAATATTTTGATTCATGTATTCTTTGTAAGTTAGTCCTGACACTTTTTCTATAATGGATGCTAGCAGCATGTAGTTGGTGTTACAGTAATAATGCGTGTGATTCGGAGGGTAATTAAGCATCGGTATGTACTTTTCCATAATGTTAATCACGTCAGTATTGGTAATCGTAAGATGCTTATCTGGCCAAATGGAATCGGGTGCATCACAAAAATGTGTATACTGACTCATTCCGCTTCTGTGCGATAGAAGTTGGTGTATATCTATTCCATCATAAGGAAAGTTTGGAATGAATAGTTTAACATCATCTGTAAGTTGTAGTTTTCCTTGTTCTACTAGTTGCATCATTGCAACGGCTGTAAATGGCTTGCTGGCTGAGGCTAATTGAAATGTATGATCAAGTGTAAGCGTGTCCTTGGTTTTAAGATTAGCATACCCATAACTGTTTTCAAAAATAATATGTCCTCTTTTGGCAAATAATACGGTACCGTAAAAATGAGTTAGTTTGTTTTTATTAAGAAAAAAGGTATCCAACTGATTTTGATATGGAGCGAAAACGCTATCGAAATAGGCCGTACTATCAGGAATTATTACTTCTTGAGTAATTTCTGGTTTTGGTTCTGCCGAAACTTCAGATGAATTACATTGACTAAAAGAAAAAACTAATGTCGTAGCTATTAGGAAAAGAAAAAACTTCATACCACGAAGATATTAAAGCAACTATTGCAAGGAGATACATCAAAATTTAGTTATGCATAGCAAACTTTTTATTTCGTAAAATGGGAACGTTATTTCAGATCAATCTTTTAGGTATAACTCACCTTTTTCTGATAATAAAATTGCGATTTTTTTAGTGCTTTTAAAATTGGAGCAAATGATAATGATGATGACCGTAATTGGCACTGATAATACCATTCCTGCAATACCCCAAATAGCACCCCAAATAGTTAGAGAAAGGATAACAACAAGGGAACTAATATTGAGAGAATTACCCATTAATTTTGGTTCCAAGAAATTACCAATTGCCACTTGAACTGTTCCCACAAGTAATAGCACCAATATAAAAGGTGTTAAAGTTTCTTCTCCAAATTGAATCAAAGCCATTAACGTGGGAAACAAGGTGCCTATTAATGACCCAATCGAAGGAATGAAATTGAGAATGAATATCAAGAAGGCAAAAAACAATGGAGCATCAACTCCTATGCTTAAAAGGATGACGTAACTTAATGTTCCAGTAATAAAACTAAGAAACGTTTTTATAGAGATATATTGACCGATGGATTTGTCTACTTTAAGTAAAACTTCATTGATATTATCAAACTTAGTTGGGTCAGGATAAACTGCCTTCATTTTGTGTAGGAAAGTACTTTCCTCTAGTAGAATAAAAATCAAGTAAAGCAAAACCATTATGGAGTTAGATAAGAGTTCTGTGATGGAATTTACTAATTCAGAAATAATGCTTTTAAAATCTAACTCACCAGCAAAAGATTGAATACTTTTTGTCATGTCAATTCCTGTAGACTCAGATATTGATTGAGTAATGTTAATGAGTGATGCACTATACTTTTGAAGTGAGTTGGCAAGGTTTTGCGCATTGATAATAAGCAAATTACTAAAGACTCCAATTACTACTAAGAGCGTAACTACGGCAAACATGGTTTTAACCCATCTTGGTATTACGCGTTGAATCCATTGTGACCGATCCAATATTTCTCTAATCTCTTTAATCAAAAACCATGAGAATATGGCTAAAATTAACGGAATTAGAATGTTTTGACCTACCACAAGTATAGCAATGATGGCAAAAGCAATAATGATTATGCTGGCAACTTTTTGTACGGCCATGGTAGTGAGTGTTTAAAACGCTTTACGGTATTAAAGCATTAGTTTTTTGTAAAAATATATAAAAAAAGAACGCCTTTAATTATTTTACAATTCCAATGGGGAAATCATTACCAAAACTATATCCAGTTGGATATTGTGCAGAGCCCTTGTGAATTTTAGATAGCTCTGGTACTCTATTCTCAACATAAGATTTCAATTGAAAAATAGAAATGGTTTCTTCTGAATTAATTTCTTCCGCTTTCCCTTCCAATAATTCTAAAATAGCATAAGTAAAAATACCATGTTTTAATTGTCCGACTTCATTCGCATATTCCACATCTTGAGAAGCGGTTAAAAAGAACGTGCCGGTGTTTCGTGCTAATTGAGCAATTGCTTTTTCACGCTGGAATCCTCGCACTGCTAAAGCACTGAGCGCAGCACCTGACTGACATGCATCTAAAACAAATATCTGTTTTTGAGCAGGCAATGTTTTTGAATAATCTAACAAATCATAAGCACTCACTCCTTTATGATCTAGTGTGCTTTTATCTCCGTAGAGATTGGTAATGTCACTCATGATTAGATAAAAGTCATTACGCTCAGAACCGCTATTTTCATACATCATACCATGACCAGCATAATAAAATACAAAAACATCCTCTGGTCCCATTTTTTGTTGCATTTCTTTTATTTTCAAGGCAACATTTTCTTTGGTTACGTCTTTATCCAATATTGTAAAACTATAAATGTCACTAAAAAGTGGATTGGCACTTTTTTCGAAAGATTTGGCAAAAGAGATCGCATCATTTTTGGCGAATTTTAAATTATAAGCGCTGTTCTCATATTCATTAATACCAAGTGTAAGTATGAATAACTCTGACTGACCTCTCACGGTGTCGAAATATATATTAATTGTTTTTCTTGGAGTTGTGATGCCATTTTTTGTTGTCAGAGAAAATTCCAGTTGATTGTTTTCTGGAGCCAAGGAGATAGACGTAGCTCTTTTGTTGGCATTTCCCCTGAAAGTTACTTCCTCTTCAAAAGGTTCTTCTTGGATTAATTTTCCATTATTGAATACACTTATTTTTTCAATATTTTTAGATTGTTTTAATACAATTTCTGCAGATAGTGTAGAAGATTGATGTTGGTAAATAGAGTCTTCCAAAGCAACAATAGACTTGTTTTGAAAATTGGTGAATTGAATATCAAAAGAGGGGACTTCATCTTCAATGCCATTGATTCCTTGTTCGTTTTCAATGAATCGTTTTCCATTTGTGATGCTTTGATATAGTCCTGGGTAATAATATTGCTTGAAAAAGGATCCAACTTCTAATGCTTTTAATCCAGAGACATAATTAATTTGCTTCATGGCGTTAGATGTTCCATCAAAATGGCCGTTTGGCTCTGTGATCAACCAATCATTCATTGATCTTTTAAGTAGCGTCATTACTTCCTCAAAACCATCAATTTCCCAAGTTTTTATTTCCCCTTCAATACTTTTGGATAGTAGTTGTTTACCGTTGGGATGAATTTGCAGATTACAAACACCGCTTTGATGCGCTTCAAAACTGTGTGTAATTTTTCTTTCTTTTAAATCGTAGACATATATTTTTCTATCCAAACTACCACAATATATTTTGGATTGATCAGTAGAAACGGCCAGTGAAAGTATAGCAACCCCAGAAGGAAGCTTTAGTTTGTCGGTTAGCATCGCAGAATTGAAATCCCATATTCTCATTGATCCATCCCAACTTACAGAGGCTATTTGTTGTCCGTTATTTATTGATTGATAATCTGAAATTGTACCTGTATGACCAGTTAAGGATCTAATCAACTGTTTTGAATCTGTTTCATAAAAGTGAACTTTTTGGTCTAAACCGCAAGCAAGTATGTATAAGTCACGATTGGAGAAACCAATTTTATAGGCCGAGGAATTATCTGTGTCAATAATGCCAATTATTTTGTTATCCTCTAAATTCCAGTGCTTGATAGTAGCATCCCAACTAGATGATATCAGTTCCGTGCCTTTTTCATTATAGGCCAGATCAAAGACTACGTCAAAGTGCGCTTTTAGTGTGCTTATGATTTTTCCAGTCCGAAGGTCCCATCTGATAATGGTTCCGGACGCATCTCCCGTAGCAAGCTCTTGGCTGTTCGGACTGATGCATGTGGCAAATACTTGTTGTTTATGGCCTTTCAATGCATAAAGTGTTTTCCCAGATATTAAGTCAGTAATTACTACACTAGTGTCTATTTTCCCTTGTGCAAGAAGATTGCCTTCTTTGCTAATACTAAAAGGAGCCTTGTGTTTTAGTAAATTTAAAATTGCTGCATCTGTCCATTTTTCATATTGATATTTGATATTATCGCTTGACTTTTCATTGAAAAACCCTTTGTATTTCTTAATTAATTTACCTGTTTGAATAGAATAAGAAAGAATAGTATTCATTTCTCCAGGTGCTAGGATGTTTTTACCATTTGGACTAAAAACTGGATGAAAATTGGAAAAAAGCTTCGTTTTTAAAGTAAAAACAGGCTTTTTTGTTGAAATATTGATAATTTCACAAAAGTCGTCATTTGCGCAAAGCAGTAATTTATCGTCCATACTAAAGGAGATGCGCTCATACCTGGTTTCCGATTCATTAAAAGTATATAGCAGTTTACCAGAAGAAGCATTCCAAAAAGAAATACCATTATATTTATCCGACATGACCAGCATTTTTCCATCGTGACTATAGGTGATTTTCGGATTACATCCATCACATTTGTTATCAGGGTTTGGAACTAACTGATGAAGTTCTTTTCCTGTTTGAAGATCAAAAATGGAAGCAAAAAGTTTAGTAGAAGCTATCGCAATTGTTTTACCATCAGGACTGAAAGAGACGTTATATGGCTTTTCAAAAACAATATTTAAAGTGTCATTTTCTGACTCATTAAGGAGATAAGTTGATTTGTAATTTTCTAATACTAGTTTGGTCTTAGCGTCAACACTAACGGAGAGCGGATGTACCATGGTTGAAAACCCTTTGGCAGATTTAGTTTGTACTTTGGATTCTCTATTTATTTGAAACATGTTATCTCTGTTGTCACCAATGAGAATAGTGTTTTGGTTTTGAGAGAAGCAGGCGCTGAGGATATAAGAATTGGATAAGTTCAACGCATATTCTTCTATTGTTTTGCCTGAATTAGTTTCAGTTACCACAACCTTATTGTCCATAGCTGTTGATAGTAATTGATAGCCATCGGCACTAAACTGAAGATTGTTTACTTTGCCAGTATGAATGTTAATTGACCTAATTATTTTTCCAGAATTAACATCCCATATTTTTATAGAATTGTCCAAACTTCCTGTTGCAAAGTAATTGCCAGAAGGATGATAAGCGATACTAGATAAGGGTTGTATATGACCTTTTTGCATCACAACATCAATATTGCTTGATTCTTGTGAGTAGCACCGAGCATTACTCAGAATGGCAAATACAATTAAAACAGAATAAAATCTATACATTTTGATAGGGTTAGTTGAGTTGTAAGATTTAAAGATAAATATTTAAATGCGAAAAAGAAATATGGATTCAGTTTTCAATTGGATTAAAAACTCAGTTTGATTCCTAACCCAGAAGTACTTAATTGAATCTTTTTTAGTTCTTTATTGATTGTTTTGTTGGCGTGATTTTTATGAATTAAATAGGCGCTAATATCAAAAATCAAAAGGAAAGAACCTTGTAAAATCAAACTGCTGCCGTAACCATTTAGTTGTTCCTTTCTATCAAGATTGTTTTGAGCCATACTTCTAAGTAGAAATCCACTAGTGATGTAGGCAAAGTCTAGCCCTGAATTAAATAAGAATATTTTTTCTGTTTTATGCTGTGCTTCCAACGATTCAGAAAGTGTAAATTCAAAATCATTCTTTCTAGCTTTAAAATAACCAGGTATTGCTAAACCCAGATTTACCATATTCCACATTACATTCATCTGGTGAAAATATTTAAGATCTGATTCTTTTGATGATGCCCAGCCAATTCCGCTACCTATAAGGTTGAATGATGCCCAACTTCCAAGTCCGGTCATAAGATTCTTGTCAATTTTGTTTCTGTCAGTGTTGAATTGAATTAAGTTTTGGGTACAAATAAATAAAGGTAAGAAGGTGAAAATTATGATCAATGTTTTCATGATTCAAAGTTATTCAATCATAATTAATAAGATTAGAAATTTTAAGCGATTTAGTTGGGGTTCCTCAATTAAGGGCGATGTTCCTTGTATGTTTCGCTTGTTTTTTGTATAATAGATAGAATCAATATTATATTAATAATTATGACGTTTAAAGTTTTTATCATTTCAGTTTTCTATTTATTAACTGCTAATTCAACTGCTCTTGCTCAGTTTACTGAGTACTCAGATTTATTGGTTTACTATGTTGATGAGGAGTATGAGAAGTGTCTGAAGAAGGCTGATAAATATATGAGTAAAGATGAGTCAAAATATGACCCATTGCCTTACTTGTATACATCCATGACTTATTATGAAATGAGTAGAGACAATAAGTATGCAGAAGACTATCCAAAAGCATATCGAAACTGTTTAAGCTACCTTACCAAATATAGAAGAAAAGACAAGACATATGCATACAAATCGGATGCGGAACCTTTTATAGAAAAAATAAAATTGGTCATTGCTGAAGAAATAGAGAACTACAAATTGGATGGCACTGAAAAAGCAGACAAGAAGATCACTGGTTTATTGAAGAAATTAGTGAGGATTGACCCTGATGATGCTGGAATTGAATTATTACTAGGGGTGTATTACTCAAAAACAAAAAACAGATCGGAAAGCAAGAAATATTTGGCAAGCGGCAAGGAAAGAGTCATACAGATAGGAGATTCTATTCCTTTTGGAGAACTAACTAAATCACAACAATTGTTTTTTAAGGAAAGTCTTATTTCCTATTACCTACTGAAGAAGGAAAGGTTTCCTGAGGCAGCAGAAAAAATCCTTTTATTAGGTGAAGAGTTTTTCGTGAAAGAACGAGAAGACAGCCAATTGGAAAACATTGATGACTACAAAAAAGTTTTAGAAACTATTTAATTAGATGGTTTAGCCATAATGGCTTTGATAGCTGATAATTGCATGAACAGACCTACTATGATCATCCCAAAAACATAGGCTTTAGAAATCATACCTGCACGATAATTAAAAGAATTAAAGATAACGGGTAGTTGCGCAATTCCGGATGCAATAGGCCAAAACAATCCTAAGAAAACGTGAACGTATAGCCCTTTTTTCTTTTGTTGACCAAGCCAAAACAATCCTAGCGCTTGTAAAAAGAATATTATGGAGATTACTGTCGCAAGTACCGTGGCAGGAATGCCGGCTTCTTCAGGAGCACCAGTAGCAAAATCCTCTAAAGTATGTGGGAGGTTAAAAAACAGCAATGCCAATGATAGGACAACCACGCGATTCATCCATTTAAGTTGTTCTTGATTTTCCATGCATCTCAAAAGTATTGATAATTAGTTAGTATTGTTAATGTATCCAATTATTTAAAAGTAAAAAAATGATCATTTCTAATTTTTAATAAACAACATTCTTAGAAAGGGATTGTACTATATTTGTAAAGTGAAACAAGCC
The DNA here is from genome assembly GCA_913064955.1 of uncultured Flavobacteriales bacterium. GTDB lineage: Bacteria > Bacteroidota > Bacteroidia > Flavobacteriales_D > Parvicellaceae > Parvicella. Next base: position 7,838 of record CAJYBK010000019.1, on the reverse strand, counting down.
TTTCAAACGTTATTTATTCTTTTCTTCTCCTTGAGCAATGGCTTGGTCGCGCAAATTTCAGAACAAAAAAAATCATTCCTAGACTCAGTTTATAAAATTGCTGTCAATGAAGAAATTGATTTAGAAACAAGGGCAGTTGCTTACAATAAGTGTTGTACAAAAACAGTATATTCTGATTATCAAATAGGATTGAATTATTGTGAAGAGTTTCTGTTTTTTTCTCTTAAACATGATTTGCCCATTCGAATCACCAGAGCCTGTCATTTTAAAGGATATGCTGAAATGATGTTAGGAGACTTCTCCTCCGCTGAAACTAGTTATAATTTAGGGTTGGAAATTTCAAACTTTATTGAACGTTTAAAGATGTTTAGCGCAATTCTGAAATAATCAGCGTTAACTAAGTTGTTATCAGGTGTTGTCTGTTGTTTAATTTGGGAATCCATTCTCAATATGGGACTGTTTTTGATATTTTATTTTGTTAAAGCACTTGTATACAGTCGTTTAGTGTTTTGGCATTTGAGTTGTCTAACTCTGTGTAAAATTAAAATTTACATTATGAAAAATTGTCAGAACGAAAAACCGGATAGTATGAAACTTATAATCGAAAACTATTTAGGAGCCTTGTCTATTGATAGACAAAGAAGGATTAATAGAATTATCGACTCTGCAACTTCAAACGAGGAAAGGTGGATGTTGATAAAATCATATTTTTTAAAAACAAGCCCACATTTAGTGGACAATTTCTTTGCTTGGAACCTTTACAAGCTTACTATTTGAATTGATTGATTCAAATGTTTTATATGAAGATCTTCTCTAATGTAGTATTAAAGAATGCTGTTATTAAAGGAGGGCGTTGTTGAATTTTAACCAATATTTATATGATTTTTAAAGAAATAGAAGAGAAAATAAAGCGGCTAGGGCTGAAAATTGCAAGCAAAGACTTTACAAGGCCATGGGGAGGATTTTTTGTAATTAGTGAAAGTGAAACATTAAAATTTGTAAACCATTTTTTTGAAGGAATTGACAAAGGGCTTATTGAAAAAGGAGGTAGACTTAGCCCTAAAATTTTAATTGTAAATCCAAACTCAAGATTGTCCTGGCAATATCATCTGCGAAGATCTGAGGTGTGGCAAGTAATTAGAGGTCGTGCCGGGGTAGTAAGGAGTGATTCTGATGTTCAGAAACAGATGAAGGTGTTCAATGAGGGCGATAAATTAACCCTGAGACAGGGTGAGCGCCATCGTTTAATAGGGCTGGAAGAGCATTGTGTTATTGCAGAAATATGGCAACATACTGACATTGCTCATCCATCGGATGAAAATGATATTATTCGTGTGCAAGATGATTTTGGAAGGTGATAGGTTGCCTTGATTGTGTCAATGGCTAAAATTTAAGATTGATCAAGTCTCAAAATAAAAATAGTTTCTTATCTTTAGATTAATCCAAAAATAGGAAATATGAAATCTAGAATATTTGTGCTTGAAGACGATTTGTTTTATTCGAAGATATTGAAGAGAGGACTTGAATTGAACCCTGACAATGAAGTGACAGTGTTTAGTTCAGGGGACGAACTGTTTAAGCAGTTATATTCCAAGCCTGACATATTAACCATTGATTTTGGAATACCAAATACAAATGTTCCAGCATTAATCAAGAAAATTAAAGCGGATTATCCATCCGTGGAAATGGTTGTGGTATCTGGACAAGAGGATGTCAAAACTGCATTGGACTTATTGAAATTAGGTGTTTACGACTATATAGTAAAAGACGAGGAAACTAGCAGAAAATTATGGCAAACTGTAAACCACATAAAAGAAAAATCTTCGCTTATTGAAGAGGTGGAAGAATTAAGGCTTGAGGTAAAAGAAAAATATGGATTTGAAGATATAATTAAAGGAAGTAGTAAGGAATTGCTTCAGGTTTTTAAATTAATGACTAAGGCATCCAATAGTAATATTGGTGTTTCAATTACTGGAGAAACAGGTACCGGAAAAGAGTTGGTGGCAAAAGCTATACATTTTAATTCTACTCCCAAAAAGAAAAAATTTGTTGCAGTTAATGTTACCGCCATCCCTTCAGAGTTGATTGAAAGTGAATTGTTTGGTCATGAAAAAGGAGCGTTTACTGGAGCTCACGAAAAAAGAACTGGAAAGTTTGAGGAAGCCAACAAAGGAACACTGTTTTTGGATGAAATTGGCGAGATGGACCTTAACATGCAAGCGAAATTATTAAGAGTACTCCAGGAACGAGAAGTTGTTCGGGTTGGCGGAAATTCGCCTATAAGTTTGGATTTAAGAATTATTTGCGCTACTCATAAAGACTTATTGAACGAGGTTAAAAAAGGAAACTTTAGACAAGATTTATATTATAGAATTTTAGGACTATCTATTGAACTTCCGCCATTGCGACAAAGGGGTGAGGATATTTTAATTCTAGCAGAATCTTTTAGAGAAGAATTTTGTAAGATAAATAAATTCAAACCAAAAAAATTCACAAAAGAGGCTAAAACTAAATTGCTCAAATACAATTATCCTGGTAATGTCAGAGAGTTAAGGGCTGTAGTGGAACTTGCTGTTGTAATGTCCAATGATAACATTATTGAGGCTGAAGATATTAAATTTCAGCACAGCGATAGTTTGGATGACATGTTCAGCAATGATTTAACTTTAAGACAGTATACGCATCGTATAATAAATCATATGATGAAAAAATACAATGACAATGTGGTCAAAGTAGCAGAAGTCCTAGATGTCGGAAAGTCAACTGTGTATAGAATATTAAAAGATGAGATTAAAAATAAGGCATGAAGTCTCTCGATTTAATTATGAGCGACTATAATTATACTAGACTAAGGAAAGTTGTTCTTTAAAATATGCCTGTGATTGTTTATCTATTAATTCAAGTAATGTGCAATAAAGTTAGACGTCTTGAGTCACTTGATTGAGAAGATCAGGTTGATTCATCATGGGAGTAAAGTTTTTGGGGAGATTGTTGATCTTTTGATTTGTTTTGATTTGTTTTGAAAAGTCTCAATATGGGATTTATCTCTTGTTTTAGGAAAATGCACCAAGCCAATAAGTCATAAAACGCTGATAATCACTATGTAATATTCTTGGTCTTTAGTTTGCCATAGTGTAAGAAATTACAAGCTATGAAAAACGTATTAATAATTGCACACAACAGATTATCTGTAGATTTTTGGAGACAGTATTTATCGGAAAGTGATTTTTCTATAACTATTCTCAGAAACGTTCACATCGATTCGCTCAGATCCTTAAAGACTGAGTATGATATTACAATATTCGATTTATATTTTAACGCTTCATTTTTGGATGAAGATGAAGTTGAAAATTACGCTAAAAATGTAATTGCTTTAAACAATCTAGGCAAAAGGTATTTTATTACTTCAGCCGTTCCGGAATGTGAAGTCTTAAATGTCAAAATCATGAATTTTGGCAATGAATTTATTAAACTCATCAGCCAGACAAGTACTAGTTCAAAAACAGCCTGAAATCAATCCCTTTAATAAGAAAGTAGTATAACTTAATTAAAAAAAACAATAATATTATGATAACAAAATGCAAAAATAAAGTCCATAAAAAATACGCGGTAGTCGTACCGTGTTATAATGAAGAAAAAAGGTTTCCTTTTGCTAAGTTTTTAGAATTCGCAAAAGCAAATAAAGATGTCTTAATTTGCCTTGTAAATGATGGAAGTAAAGATAAAACTCTATCGGTTCTTAAGGGCTTAAATTATGAGAGTGATGAAAATGTATGTGTTTATAATCTTGAAAAGAACTCTGGAAAATCAGAAGCGGTAAGACAAGGGATGCTTTATGTTTATGAAAATTTTGAAGCTGAATTAATTGGGTTTTTAGATGCAGACTTAGCAACTACCCTAGAAGAGTGGCTTGAAATGGCTCGATACAAGGAAACTAAACCAAAATATGGCGTAATTGTTGGCAGTAGAATTGCACGCCTTGGCGCAAACATTGTAAGGGATGATACTCGCTCAATTGTAAGTTTACTTGTGAAAAAATTTATTAAAATAATTTTAAAAACTTCATTTCAGGATACTCAATGTGGAGCAAAAATATTCGCAAGAAATATTATACCTCATTTATTTTCAAAAGCGTTTCGAACACCATGGTTGTTTGATGTAGAGATTTTTCTTAGACTTCAGAAGAAATTTGGTAGCACAACACTTAGTCAAGGAGTTCTAGAATTTCCATTAATGGAATGGACAGAAATTGGAGGATCAAAACTAAAGCTTAAAGAAACTATAAAAATACCACTTCAGTTATTGCAACTTCATTATATTTATAACCTAAAATCAGGGTTTAAGGCTGAGAAAGCATATGTTTTGAACAACAAATCAAAGGCGATTCCAAATGTAGTTAATGCCTAGTAGTATCAGGTTTACTTTGTTGTAAATGAAAATTAAATTAGACTAGAATGGGGCTGCTCCAAAGTCAAAAGTGGGACGAAAATAAAGGTAAACTATTGCTGTTAATTGCAATGCTATTGGGTATGGTTGTTCATGGACCAATCATTTACTTTACGTTACCTAAAACATATGACGCATATGTGCATATTTTCTTCGCTGATCATTATTCAAGATTCTGGTTTGAACCATGGGAATTTAGGTGGTATACTGGTTTTCTAACTGTAAGCTATCCACCTCTAAATCATCAGGCAGTTGCGTTATTAGGAAAAGTCTTTCCTTTAAAAGTTGCATTCAGTATTTATGCAATATTTATTTTTCAAGTCCTAATAGTTGGAGTCTATCGATTTTCAAAACTTTTTTTTACTAAATCTACCGCAGGAATAGCAGCGGTTATAGTTGTTCTGTTATCTTCAATACTGGAAACTCTTCATGTTTATGGCCAGTTACCTACACTTGCTGGAATCGGATTTCTATTAAATGCTTTGCCTTTTTTGTACCATTTTATACGTTCAAAAGGTGCTTTAAATTTTGTGATGGCCATGTCCTTCTTGTCGGTTGTGGTTTGCTCTCACCACGTTACCGCTGTATTTGGTTTGGTGTTTTTTATTGCGCCTACTATATTAATGGCCCTTATTGATGACATGCCTGAGAGTGAAAGGAAACAAACACTTTTGCCTTTCATGAGGTCGGTTTTAAAAAAAACCCTGCAAAAAATTCACAAAATTCTATTATTTGGATTAACACTTATTACTCTTGTAGTTGGCCTAATATTTCCTTATTGGTATTGGAGTAAGACAGATCCAATTACTCAAGTGTCTATTCCCCATGGTTCTAGAGATGATTTTTTGGTAAATACGTCCTCCGGTTTGATGTTCTATGTTGTTCCATTAATATTAATAATTGCCTTATTACCCGCAATTTCTTATTTAATTACTCGTCAAAAAAGATTTTTTGGTTGGTCAATTTCATTCTTTTTATGTCTGCTTCTGGGAACTGGTTCAACGACACCGTTTGCTAAATTTTTACTGGGTGAATATGCTTTTAATATATTAACACTTGATCGTTTTGCATTTTGGGCTTCTATTATCGCTATTCCTTTTATGGCTAAGTTTTTATACTCATTTATTACTGGTAGTGTCAAGAATTTTTGGGTAGATAGATATGGTAAACAAACTCATTTTGTTTTGTCAGGAATAACTGGATTCAGCTACTTCCTTTTCATCATTTTCGTGTTTCATTTAGGTAGCTTTAGACCTCTTCAACCGAAGGAAGTCGAAATTGATCCAATACTCAATTTTTTGAATCGAGATAATCACGATGAATGGAGGTATTTAGCTCTCGGATTTGGAGATCAGATGGCCTGGCTAAGTGCTAATACTTTGGCTTCTACTGTTGATGGAAATTATCATAGTGCTAGAAGACTCCCAGAGTTAACTTCTAGGCCTATAGAACGACTAGAAAATGCTAAATTCAGTGGTGATGCAGGACTTGAATCATTAAGTCATTTTTTATCAAGTGCTGAAGAGTATAGTTTAAAATATGTATTTAATAATGATAGATATTATGACCCATTACTGTACTATCATGGTTGGACAAGGACAATTCGTTTGGAAAATGGAATCATGATATGGGAAAAGGGAAACATTTCCACCATAAGGCCTGTTGAAGGAACAAAAATGCATCCGATATTAAAGAAAGCATGGGGGATTTTACCGTTAAGTTGTTTGTTTTTGGCATTTGTGTTAACAATATACTATTTGAGAAGAAAAAAGGCTATTCCTTTGGATGGTGACATAGAAAGATCTAAAGATTATTATTCAAAGGCCATTGCTTATTCTACATCCTTAATACCTGTTTTCTTGTTTTCAGGATTTATGTTTATGCAGCTTTATGAATTGCTTTGGATTGATGAGCAGAAAGATCCCGAAACCGCTGTTTTAAACTACTACAATCATTTAGATTTTCAGCGTTTTGAGAAAGCGTTTGAATTTTTCAAACCCTCGGTTACTTATTCACTTGATCAATATCTTTTGGAGAAATCAGTTTCTGAAGGAGGGCTCGTCCCTTCCTATGCCAAACTTGACAGCATTTCCGTTAGAGAAATACAACGATTAGATGAATATGCTTTAGTAGAGGTGTATACGAAGTGGAATACTTCATTAGGTCCTTATTTCGAAATGGATTCACTTGAACTTGTTAAAGAAGATGGCGGGTGGTATATTATACCGAAAAAATTTGAATCAGAAATACCAGATCTTCAAATGAGAAGTCACACGTATACGCTCTTTAAAAAACAAGGCAAACGCTATATAAGTAGTTTTCCAACCGTTAAGGATGACAGAGTGAAAAAACCGTTTGCAGCATTTAAACAGGTTAGTTTTATATCTGGGGAAAATCAATATAGCATCACTGGTGAAATGTTGAACGCAGATGATATTCCTATAAATGTAGCGCTTAAAGCTAAGGTCAACCTTAAAGATGGTAGTACAAGAGTTTATTACCCAACTACTTCATTTATTTATAATTTATCACCAAAAGGTTCAAGTTGCTTTCAAATAGATGTACTTGATAAACAGGAATTAGATGATATAGGGTTGGAGTCAATAGAGCTTTTGTCTGAGACAGATGTTTCTGAGCGTGGTTATATTCATGGTGGAGAAACCGCTTATTCGGTTACTAATACTTCAGAAGTAAACCAAGTAATTATAGATACAAAGATTTATAATGAACTGATTAGCGAAATTAATATTCCAGGAATATTAATTACAGAAAAAGACACGTTAGGTAGAATATGGCAAGTAAAACTTCATTTACATCCAAAAGCTGTTCGAAGCGGGTTGGAAATAAAAATTCAACAAAAATTCGAAAAAATTCAAAATCAGTGTGAACTTATTGAAAACGTTCCTATAATTCTTCAAATTAATGGACAATTAAGAACAGTTTTAGGTTTTGAAAGCGATTCAATTTCAAATTCAAATTTGGTCGTATAGAATGTGATCTTTGAAAGCGTATTTAAAGGGTATAAGCGAAACCCGGATTGTGTATCCACTAATTTAATTCCGGTTTCAATCCAATACCAAAAATTTGAAAACTTATTGCCAAAACTACTATTTTTTGGTACAGACTCATGTGACATATTTCTAGACCCGATCAATAAAACATTTTGGTTTTTTTCGAGTTCAGAAAGAAAAACAGGAATATCATCTGGATAATGTTGTCCATCAGAATCGATAGTTATCGCATAATCAAAATCTTGTTCAAAAGCCTTTTTAAAACCGGCCCTCAAGGCTGATCCTTTTCCCTTATTCTCAGAAAAATGTATTTGAATCAGGTCAGGGTATCTTTCTAAAATTCTTATTGTATCATCTGTACTCCCGTCATTAACAACAATG